>JAUVIG010000019.1 GCA_030592825.1 Chlorobiota bacterium
ATGCAATTTTGATTGTATGATACCAAAAGAATAGTCATCATCATAAGAAAACACCATTAATGCGTCATTTGGATGGATATCAGGACAAAAAAACTCAAATATAGGACGTTTTGTAACTCTTGCACAAGCAATATATCTCGAAAGTTTGCTTATGCTTTTGAGCATGTCTTTTCTGCCGTACGAAAGTTTCCACCATTTATTATAAAAGTTAATATGGTGTTTGTTGATTTTTGCATCGGGATTTTTTCCCAGTATTTGCAGGTTGTCATTTTCTTGTTTTTCAGCTTTTTCTTCCCTTTCGGGCAATACTTCCTTATTGATAATTTTATACAGCTCTTTGTACGATGCTGCTTCATTAATATCTTTTTGTGTAAAATCAATAACAAAACGTTTGGGTTGGGAATTAATGTTTGCAACCAATTCATCACCAATTAAAAAAGGTTTTAAAACTTCGCTGTATTCCGGATGTTTTTTTAATATATTTTTTGCTTTTTCTGTCGATAATAAAAAACCTGAATGTCCGTGTGTTTGCCCTTGAAAAACCATTTTGGGTTTTCGGTTACATTCCAAAACTTTAGCTGAGATGACATCGGTTTTCAGGCTTAGGCTACTGTTTATGTTGTCTAAATTATGAAGTTTTAATTCTTCTTTTTCATCGGCATAGTACAAATGTTTTTCTTCATTGCTTTCTCCTTTTTTCCAGCAGGCTATTGAAACATAAACCGCTGCCTCACCCGACCATTTTTGCGATGAAACAGCTTCAATAATAGTTCCTCCGTTGTTTACAATGTAATCCAAACTACCTTCACGACTGTAATTTTGGCGTATTGTATTTGTACCTACTAATCCGGCATAACTTCCTTCTTTTAAATTCTGATGTGCTTTGTAAAACCAATAAACACAAAAGTCGGCACGCCCCGGTACTTCCGGATATGCTTTACGAAGTTTATTAATGTATTCTTTACCGAATTCCTTTTGCATTTTGTTTTTACTCTGGTAAGGCGGATTGCCGATTATTGCATTAACTTCTGTCCATTGCCTTTGTGTTCCGTCATCATTCAAAAGAGCATCGACACAAATAATGTTTTCGTTCAAATTATCCAAAGGCAGAGCATCCGAATTATCGGCGGCTTCTTTTATGGTGAGTTCTTTGGCAACCATAAGTGTAACTTTTGCAAGTTCAACGGCATAAGGTTTTATGTCGATACCGTAAAATTGTTTTGTACTCACATAATTACCGGCTTCAAAAAACTTCTTAAATTCATTAAATGTGATTTTCGATTTTACAGCTTCCTCTCTGATAAGAGTTAAAAGTGTTTTTTCAAGTTTTTTTATCTCTTTATAAGCAACAAACAAGAAATTTCCGCTACCGCAAGCCGGGTCGAGAACCTTAAAATTGCGTAATTCTTTTATTAAATCGTAGTAATCGGAAAGATTTTGGGCTTCATTGATTCTTTTTTCCCAAGGGTGTATAATTACCGGATAAATTATTTTTCGTATATCAGTTTCGTAAGTATAATGTGCTCCGAGCTTATGTTGCTCTTCAGTTTCTAAGGCACTTTCGAAAATGGAACCGAAAATTGAGGGATTTACTTTTTGCCACTTTTTCAGGGCTGCTGTTTGAAAACGTTCAAGTTCAAAACGTGTTAATTCTATGCGATTTACTTCAAGAAATAAACCTCCGTTAAAATAATCCGTTCCTTTATACATTCCTCCTTCTGTAATCCCTTGTGTATTCATTTCGGTAAAGAGGTTTCCGATTAAATCGAATGAAACAGAAACTATCCCCGGATTACTGCCTGCTTTGCTCAGGCTATCATTCACTACTCGACTGAAAATATCGTTGGGAAGTAATCCAATATCTTCGGCAAACATAGAAATAACACATTGCATACAGTAAAGAAGTGCTTTTTTTCGTTCAACGCCTCTTTTCAGCATAGCTTTAAAAGCATATCCTACATCTTTTACGGCTTTTTCAGTAATTTCTTCTTTATTTGCTCCCCAAACGGGCTTTTTGGGGACAGGTAACAGAAACGATAAACTTTGTTTTCTGTTAATAAGATTTTCAAGAGTAATAATATCAACAGGTTCATCAATATCAAAATCGAAATCGTAAACCCAAAATTCATCAAAATTACAAAGTATAACATACTGTGGACGGTCGGGAATAAGTCTTTGCCAGTATGAAAAAGCCTGTTGATAATGTTTTTGTAATGCTTCGCCTCGTTTTTTCATTTCTATCAGCACTCTTGGTTTCCAAACCAAGTCGGCAAAACTTGTACTTCTTTTTTCAATGTTTTTAATACGAAATTCGCATTCTGCTCCTGCTCCTTTTAAGCCTTCGCTGTATCCCAAAGCCATAAAAAAGTGGTCGAGGAAAATTTGAGCTTCTCCTTTTTCATCTCCTTTTATGTACTTCTTTGTGTAATCAACAAATTTTTGTATTGACTGTTCTGTCATTTCGTGTTATTGTTAGTACATTGTTTTAATGAGCAATAAAATATTATTTTGTGTATGGCACTAATCTAAAAATATATAGTTTACTATTATTACTAAAACAATTTAAACATCAAACCAATCATTAAAATCATCAGGTTTGAGACGAGGAACATCTTTATGGAAGAACTCTCCCACTCCCTTATCAAAAATATAATCCTTCTCCCAATCTTTGATATTTTCAATAACTTGCTTAATTGCATCCAAAATAAAATCTAATTCTTTGTCTGTCATTGTGGGATGCACAGAGAGCCTGACCCAGCCGAGTTTTTCAGTAAAATCGCCTGCATCAATCATTTCAGAAATTCTGTAAGAATCAGGTTTTGTTACATGCAATAAATAATGTCCGTAGGTGCCGGCACAAGAACAACCGCCTCTTACTTGAATTCCGAAACGGTCATTCAGAAGTTTTACGATTAAATTATGATGAACGTCATCAACATAAAATGAGATAACACTCAATCGTTCCCTTTGCTTATCGGCAAGAATGTGTAATTCCGGGATTTTATCAAAAGCTTTATAAGCAATTTGTAAAAGTTGGTGTTCCCTTTCAAGAATATTTTTAATTCCCATTTTTTCTTTTAAACGTATAGTCAGAGCTACTCTCATAGTTTGTAAAAAAGCCGGAGTTCCTCCGTCTTCTCTGTCTTCGATATTTTCCAAATAGGCATATTCATTCCACCTATTTGTCCATAACACAGTTCCTCCGCCCGGATTATCAGGTCTTTTACTTTTATACAGCCCCTTATTAAAAATTAATACACCTGAACTTCCCGGTCCGCCGAGTGCTTTATGAGGGGAAAAAAAGATTGCATCTAATCTTTGCTCCTCATTTTCAGGATGCATATTAACTTTTATATAAGGTGCAGATGCCGCAAAATCAGCAAAAGCTATACCTCCGTTTCTATGCATAACTTCAGACAGTTTATGGTAAGGCGGAATTATTCCGGTTACATTTGAACCGGCACTGAATGAACCAATTTTTAACTTTCGATCTTTGTATTTTACAATTTCTTTTTCCAATTCAGAAATCATATCTGCTCCGGGTTCTTCAGGAAACAGAACAACAACATCGGCAACAGTCTCCAACCATGATGTATGATTTGAATGATGCTCAAGATAAGTTACAAATACAACAGGGATATCTTCTCTCGGTATGTCTTTTTTAATATACTTTTCAGCTTGATCCGGAATATTCAGTCCTAATAACCTTAACAACTTATGAACGGCACCGGTCATTCCCGATCCTTCGGTAAGGATGCAATCATCTTTACTTGCATTCACATGATCTTTAATAATCTGTTTAGCTTGTTTATAAAGCATAGTCATTGTTACACCGGTTTCAGATGCTTCAGAATGTGTATTCCCGACCATTGGACCGAATTTATTTTTCATTAAATCTTCAATCGGCCCGTATAATCTGCCGCTTGCGATCCAATCTGCATAGATCATTTTTTTTGTACCGTAGGGTGTTTCAAATTTGGTATCATTACCGATTATATTTTTTCTGAATTTTTCAAAATATTTCTCTAAATCCATATTTATACAGTTATATTTTTAAATTAGAATAAACTTTATTGTTTGTAATTATTTTTATCAATTGAAAAAGAAATCATTGTTGCATTGCTCTATTGTTTCATTGTTAAAAGTCAGCAATACAACAATGTTTTTATTCATTTCAAAATCCCGATATAAATCAACTTTTTTGCTAAAATAGAAAACAATCCTTATTAAATAAGATTCAAATAGAATTCTTTTGTTATTTCTTTATAGTGTTCAGTATATTTATTTGTATCATGCTCTCTTATACTGATATTTCCGGCTAATTGTTTCTTTTTTTCTTTAGAAAATTCAAGAATAAACCGATGTGCTTTTTTCCCGTTTTTCGGGAATATATTAATCTTATTAAAACGAAGGATTTTATATTGAAAGGAAAGTTGCATAAACTTTTCATAATTATCAACCGAGATTATTACACTGAAAATCCCCTTATCTGATAAGATATCGGCAACACCCTTGAAAAGTTCTTCCGGTATTAAAGTATTATTGTGTCTTGCAATGTTTCTCTTTTGAAAAACAGATTTGTATGAATTTTCAAAATAAGGAGGGTTGCAAATTATATGATCAAACTTTATTTCTGTTGATTTATAATAATCTTGAAATGATTTATGAAAAACTTCAATCTTATTTTGCTTGTTATTAAATCTGATATTTTCCTTACATTGTTCAAAAGCATCCTCTTCAATATCCAATGCAATGATTTTTGCATTTGTTCTTTGTTCAGCCATAAATGCCAATATTCCGGTTCCGGTTCCAATATCCAATACATATTTCGGTTTATTGAAAGAAATCAGAGAGCCGAGAAGAACACTGTCCGATCCAACTTTCATAGCTGCTTTATCTTGAAATATCTTAAACCTTTTGAATTGAAACCAATTGTTTGACATGATGCAGGTTGCAGGTTGCAAATTACAGGTTGCAGTTGATGGACTGACTTATTACGTGTAACTCACAACATTACAATAATTTTTTAACTATTTTACTATCACACTAAATCACTATTTCACTATTTGACTTTCTCCCCTTTCTTCCATTTTTCCTTTCCTATTGCTTTACCTTTTTCATTAAAATATACCCACTTACCGTGTTTTAATCCGTTTTTATAGTTTCCTTCAATCTTTAACTTTCCGTTAGGATAATAAAACCATGCTTCATCGTCCGCAACTCCTTTTGAATATTGAAGTTTTGCTTTTTGAGCTCCGTTTTCATAAAATTCAAAATAATTTCCGGTTAATTGATCTTCTTCAAAAAATGCTTCTGCTCTGATTGTTTTATTTTCATCATCATAATAGAAAAATGTTTCTCCTTCAATCTTTCCTTCTTTATAATTAACAGAACTTTTTATTCTTCCGCTTTCATAATAAGTCTTCCATGTACCAATTATATTTTCTTTATGAATCCTGCCTTCAAATTTAAGTTTCTCTCCACCGTCATAATATTCCTTAAATAATGTATCAATTTCAAGAAATGATTCAGGCAAAATGATTTTAAATGTCTTTAGTTCAATATCTTCTCTGAACATTTCTTCAAATACCTCTTTTTCAATTATTTCAAGTTGATCTGAAAGCACGGCATCCGGATTATGCATTGCCAATAAAATGGTTTTAAACATTTCATTTTCCGATACTAACTGAAATCCAATCTTATCAAAACTTAAAATAAATTCCTTATTTTCCTTAATATCCTTTCTGTCAACAGCATTACTGTAATAATATAAATTTTCGTATATCTGCGGAGTTCTTATAAAAATTGTAATATTCGACTTGTTACTGAATTCATCTTTGAAATTTACGAAATCCGATTTCTTATCAAGTGTATTACCTTTAATATAGTCATCAATTGTACTTTTCAATGTTTCAAGAGAATTACTGAATACTACAAAATCCTCAATATAAGTAAAATAAGGTTTTTCAATGTCTTCAAACATCTTTCCCAAAAAGATTTTGAAAAAACCTTTCATTTCCAAATACTGAATTGTGTAGTTTTTATATTCTTCCGGTTTAAACTTAACCACTCTGATTCTGTTTTTGATTTTTTTCATAATACGATCTAAGCCGGCTTTTGCTTCATCAATATCATTTGCATGAACAGTAACTACAACATCTTCCAAACGAGTAGTTTTACCCGTCCTTAGTTTTACAAGAGCAATTTCATTACCTATCCAATTAAAGAAATCATCATGAAAACTAATACCCAATAATCGCTCAAGCTTAGCAATATCACCTTTAATATCTTCCATATCCTCTGTGTTGCCGTCTTCATATTGTTTTGTCAAGTTGTAATAAAAATCGAAAAAATTGTCAAACCCCATTGAGAAATAAAGAGCCGTTTGATCAGACATTATTCTCCAAGCATTAATTTTCCCCGGTGTTACATTTGCCATTGCTTTTACGTATGAACCTACTGAATCAACATCAGTATAACCTTCAAAACTCAACAGTTCTTCTCTGAAATTAATATTAAAGCCTGAATAAGTTAAAGAATTACCAAGCATTTTAACCGTTTCTGATTCTTCGGTCATATATGCCATACTAAATGCATCAATTTGAGCATAATTAAAATACATCCTGAATAATTCTTCACCGTATAATTTACCTACAACATTATTATAGGCAGGATTACTTGCCCAATAACCAAAATCATTTTCTTCTTTAGGCTTTTGATCTATTGATTTTTCGATAAGAGAGCCGGTAAAAGTTGCAACCAAAAGATTATCGCTAATTGTTAAATAAATAATAAATGAAGGGTCTTCATCATCAATAAGTTCAATAATAGTTTCATCTTTATATTTTCTTTCTTTTACTCTGTAACCCTCTACATTATCTAAAACTCCTTTTAACCCTAACTTCTTTATTTGAGCAATATTTTTTAAGTCAATAACAAATAAAAAATTATAATCTGTTGCTGAAATCATATGCATAGACATCAGCAATTTTCTGTTTTTAAGAGCAAGGTCTGCAACTTTGTTACCTTTCAGATATTCATTTACCAACTCAATATCTTCATTAAGATCATTGAAATATGGATTTTCCATCAAATAATTCCACATTTTACTGTCACTGATTTCTGTCCAGGCTTCTGTAAGATTACTTGTTTCAATAACTAAAACAGCATCATCGGGAACCATTGTCATTGCTTTCTTTACGGTAACCGGTGATATGTATTTAATATATACCCAAAAGCCTACAGCTCCTAATATGATTATCAGTAAAAAGATTTTCAGAAATTTCTTCATTGTTTTAATTTTTGATTTTTCTAATTTTTTAATAGTTCATTCGATTAATGTATGTGTGTGTTTGTCCCAGAGGGACAAGATATTGGTAAAGTATTTACTATTAAATGATTGTCGTGCCTTTAGGTACGAAATATATATTGTCAAAAGTAATATGCCGTACCTAAAGGCACGGAAAACCATATTTAGTATATGTTTTTACCAATATGGTAATTGCTGTCGCAATCAATCTACAGGACATTTATTAAATATTTAAAATTATTTTCAGATTCTTTTTATTGTGAAAAATTCGCATTAATCGGATGAGCCTTATTCCAATTCACAAAAATACATTTTAATCAATTTTAAGTGTTCTTACAATACCTTCAGGTGTAACGAGAATAAATTCTTTATCAACTTTTTTTACCGGATCTTTAATTACATATTTTAATGTAAGGCTATATGTAAACTGAACTGCCGGTTCTAAAATTGCCGGATTTATAACAATATCGTATTTATGATAAGGTAATTTATTATAAAACATTGTTTTAGGTTTTCTTACTTTAGTAACAGATTTTCTTTTTACAGCCTCCAATGAAGTTCCTGTAAAAGCTTGATAGCCTTCATATCTGTCTATCGGATAAACAACTGAAGATTGTTCTGAAATTATATGATAAACAGTGTCTAAATCAATACCAAGGTCCTTAAAAGTTTCATTTTTCTTTAACATATACTCAACAGATTTTGCTCTTATTTTTGAATATTTATCATCATTGTTTTCTACAAAGTATTCTAATTTTATAAAGTCATAGATTTCATTATTTGCTGCAGAAGTAATAATATCATCAAGCAAATTTTCATCTGTAAATTTTATATGAATATTTTTTTGCATTTCAAATCCCTGCGGCACTTCAGTATATGTCTTGCTGAACAATTTCTTTTCAATTTCATATTCATATACCGGAACTAATGAAATAATATCAGTAAAAATATCACTGCCGGAAATATTATTTACTTCAAGTTCTTTCTTAAATCCGTTAATCTTTGTATTTACCAAATCATTAACTTCTTTTGCTGTAGCACCGGTTTGAGTTAAATTAAATATTGCAAGATAAGAATCTGCTTTTACATTCATCAATGCATTAACAGTAAAAATCATTTCCTTATTATTACCTGCCTGAACAATTTGATAATTCAAGCTGTTGTCTCCTCTGTAACTCCATACCATTTCTGCATTATCGTTATAAGCCTTATTTTGGATATATCTGTTATTTTGTTCGTAAATAACATTTCCGCCGGCTTGTGCAAAAATGCTGATAGGAAATAAAATTGCACTAAAAAATAAAATAATTGTTTTCATAATAGATATTTTTTTATGATTAGATATAAACTAAATTAAGCGAAACATTAATAAATATAATGATTAAATGCTATAATGCTATAATAAAAAGAAAAACGTTTTCAACACACACATTAATACCATATAATATAAACTTCTTACATTTAAATATTATAGTGGTTTTAATATTCAATCATTTAAGATTATAGCATTTAAGCATTTTATCATTATAACGAAAATATATAAGGACATTAATAAAATGATCAATTCCCCTGTAAAATTACAGAACCAAAAAATATGGTTTACCAATTCCTTAATATAATTTCAAATATTTTTCTACTCAATTTTTATTTCAAAAAGTTTTTCCGAAGAAGCATCGTTGTAATCATCACTTATTAAAATATAATATTCGATTCCCGCTTCAACATCAAATTCTTTAGGAAATTCTGACCAATCGCTGTAATCTTTGAGTTTATTTGTTTCGGTCGAATCAATAACAAAAAGTTTAAGCATCGGTTTTATACCTGCAAAATCTTTTACCGAAAATTTAAGTTTATTTCCCTCTTTAATATTTATTTTATAATAATCATTATCACCTTTCGGAAAAATCATTAATTTAACTGTATCACCTCTTTGTACTGCTTTTGCATCTGTAAAATTATCATTAGGCTCACCTTTGTCTGTTTCTTCAACAAATTCAAATTTCATTTTAAAAGGTGTTTCCGAACAAGCATCATTATAATTATCGATTAAAACAATATAATATTCACCTGCTTTGGGAATAAAACAAGCATCGGGTAAAGTATGCCACTCCCTTATATCTTTAGTTTTGGGGTCTGACCACTCATCAAATACAAGATATTTCACCTCAGGAACAATTCCTTCCGGAACATCTTTTGTCATAATTTTAAGATAACCTTGTTTTTCGGCTTTAAATTTAAACCAATCATTATCTTCTAAAGGATAAATTGCCGGAGTAATATCACTGTTGCTTGTAATCTCTTTTGCTTCTTCCGGAGAATCGTTAAATTCATTACTGTCAAATTCTTTTACAAATTCAACTTTAATTGAAATTTCCTGCTCTGATTCAGCATCATTGTAATCATCAATAATTTCGAGATAATAAGTTCCCGGTTCTCTTACATGCAGTGCAGCAGGAATTTTTCGCCAAGCTTGCAGTTCTTTATCTTTGCGTCCTTCCCATTCCTGAAATAATGCAAAACGTACCTCCGGCACAATTCCTTCAGGTATTTGGTTTGCCTGTACTTTCAAATATCCTTGCTCAGGGACTTCAACTTTTAACCAGTCTGTATCGCCTTTCGGACTTATTGATAAACTAAACATTGTACCAAATTCAACAGCATTTGCCTGCTCAATACTGTTGTTTGGTTCCTCCTCTCCGTCACTACCTCCACTGCCGCCGCAAGAGATAATAATTGTCAGAAATGACAATAAAATAATAGAAACGATAAAATTTTTCATTTTTTTGTTTTTAAGTTTAAAAAAATAATTTCAATCGCAAAATAAATAATTTACTTCTGAAAAAATAATTTTTACAAATAAATATGAAAAAAAATTATTTTGTAATAAAAAATTTAAAAATAATATAATAAACACTAAAACCGGAAAGAACTACTAATCCTGTCCAACTCATAATTTTAAGCCAAATTTTCGGTTGTGCCTTTTTTGGAACATTTGCAGCTGTAACAGCCTTATAATTCATAAATCCTAAGACAGGAGCTGTTAAAAACGACAGGGTAGTTGCCGGATCAACTAAAAAACACATATATCTTTTGAAAAAAAATTCAATCAAAATTATAAAAAAGAACAAAAAAAGCAATATAATTAAAGAATAGTAAAATGTAAAGATTAGGTTTCTAATTCCCAAATCTCGGGTTAACAACATTATTATATATAGACCCGAATGTATAGGATAAACCTGCAGACATCCAATAACTGTAATTTGTAGCAACTTGTTGTTGTCTTAACAATATTTCCTCATAAGAAGCACCTTCTTTTTTTAAATTTAATTGATTACGAATAAATGAACCTCCTCCTGACAGTTGCAAAGAAAGCCCTTTTATTATTCTTATTTCCAATGTTGTTCTTATATCAATATTGAATTTTGAAAAATCATGCATAAAACTTGTTCCGCTTATTGAAGTATTAATAGAACCCCATTTTTTGTTTACTTTGTATGCTGTTGCCAGCTTTCCTATTCCGAGATGTTCTGTAGTTTTATCATATATAGTAGTGTCTGTGTAATCTGCATATTTATAACCTGATGTAACACGAAAAGTAAGTTGTTTGACTGATGATTGTGAATATGGAAAAACATTGTATTCTATTGCAGGATAAATATTTGTATAAAAATCATAATTCCCGTATGTTGAACTTCCTGCATTAAATTCTCCACCTACAGACCAATGTTCATTTATACTTTTAACAATCAAAGCACTTGCATAATATGACCGATTAATTGTTGTGTAAATATCATCTTCATCAATAATAAATTTTGATTCTGAAAAATTATTACTTGCTCTAAAAATAAGTTTCCAATCAGGTGTTATTCTTTCAGCACTTAGACTTGACCAAAGATAAAAATTTGAATAACTGCTTTCACCTCTTAACCATGTTTGTGAGTTTAATTTAAAAACCCAACTGTTCCATTTATCTGTTACAATATCAGAATTCTCATTATTGTTGTCAATATAATTTATATCCAAATATTTTGCAAGTTCTGTATGAGAAACATATTGAATTAAACCTAATTTTATAATTTTAACTTGCATTTCTCTAATTTCATCACTTGTATTATCAGCCAAACTCACAAAAAACAAAGTGTCATTTTGCCTTTCAAAATTATGTTGACCGATAAAAATAAAAGTATATTTCTTACCGCCGTTACCGGCTTTCTGATTAGTTGATAAAATATGAACTTGTGCCTCTTTTGAGTCTCTGACAAAATTAACAAAAGTGGTTTCCCTTTTAAAAAAATCTAAATCACAAAAATTGCAATCAATAAATATTTTTAAAGCATCTTTTCTGATATTTTGTTCTGTTTGTGCAAAATTTATATTAGGTAAAACAGAAAATATTATAAACAGACAAATTATTTTTCTCATCATTGAATTTCTATAATTTTTAGGGCTTTATTAATTTTACTTTTTAAAACCTCATTATAAGATTATGAACCTGTTTACTAAATGGAATTAAAGTCGAATTATTTTTAATAATATTTAATTGATAACATTTTATGACTGATTATATTGTACAAAAACAATGAAATCAATAAATAATTCATCATTCTTGTTATTTTTTTGTAACTTGTATTAATTTTAATCGTCTTATATATTAAACTCCGGAACATGAAAAATTTAATTCTTATTATTTCTATATTGATTATCATTCCGATATCAGGCAGCGAATCAGAGAACAAAGGTTGTCATTCCGAAAAATCTGATACTTCAAAAAATGACAATAAGGATAAAAAAGAAAATTCCGAATTAAAACAAGAATTTAAAGATAAAAAGGCATCTGCAGGTTCCTCATCTGAAATATATTGCTGTCCGTACATTAGTGTTGAATAGACTTTACACATATTCAATATAATACTTCTTAATATTTTTATGGAAATAAATAAGTTTTCTTATCTTTATATAATAAAACATTTAAAATTATTATATTATGAAGACTAAACTGTTAGTATTACCTCTAATACTTATATTACTTACATTTACAACAAATTTAACAGCACAAAACATGAAATTCTATAAAGAAAAATGGACGCAAATCGATTCCCTTGATAAAAAAGGATTGCCGAAATCTGCTCTTGAAGTTGTTGATAAGATTTATAATCATGCAAAATCCGAAAAAAACTCAGAGCAAGTTTTAAAATCTTTTATTTATATTTTGAAATATAAAAACTCAATTGAAGAAAATGCATTTGAGAAATTATGTTTTGAAATGGATTCAACAGCACAGGAAGCTGCTTTCCCTGATAATGCCATAATGCACACTATGTTGGCTGATATGTATTGGTGGTATTATCAAAATAACAGATGGAAATTTTACGAAAGAACTAATACGGTAAATTTTAGTAATAACGATATGCAAACATGGACATTGGATTTTCTTGTCCATAAAATCATTAAGGCATATAATGAATCATTATCAGATAAAGCCGGCTTACAAAAAATTCCTGTTACTGATTATAAAGAACTTATTGAAACAGGAACAAAACCAAAAAATCTGCGACCGACACTATATGATTTTCTTGCACATAAAGCAATTGACTTCTTTTCAAATACAGAAATATCATTAACAAAGCCTGCCGACAATTATGAACTGACAGAAGATTTTTATTTTAATAAAGTTGACGAATTCATAAAGAAAGATATTGAATCATCCGACTCTCTTTCTCTGCATTTTCATGCTGAATGTATATTGCAGGATTTATTAAAATACAGAATGCAAATACAAAAAGAAGAAGATGCTTTAATTGATGCTGATCTCAAAAGATTAAGATTTGCATACGCACATTCTGTTCATAATAATAAAGAACAACTTTATCTTCAATCACTGAAGAAACTTGAAAAGAAATATTCCGATAATCCGTTTTCTGCAGAAATCTCACTTGAAATTGCTCGGTATTATAATAATCTGTCAAGCAAATACAAACCTCTTGAAAAAGAAACCGAAAAATATAATAATTATAAAATTACAGCACATAATATTTGCAAGTCTGTAATTGAAAAATACCCTAAAACTAATGCTGCCGAACATTGTAAATCACTAATGTACAATATTGAACATCATAATTTGAGTTTTACGATTGAAAATGTTGTTCCTGCAGTAAAGAACTTCTCATCTCATGTTAGTTATCGAAATATAAATAAGCTGTATATAAGGGTTGCAAAGATTGATAAAAAGAAATATGAAAAGTATACAGAAAAATTATACGGTGAGAAATTATATGATAAAATATTTGAAAATGCATCAAAAATCTATGAAATTAATAAAGATTTGCCGAAAGATGATGACTTTAATTCTCATTCTACAGAGTTGATTTTGAATGAAATTAATAATCCCGGCTTTTATATATTATTTATTTCAAATAATGAGAATTATACTTATGAAAAAGGATTAGCATCATATAAAACTTTTACTGTTTCAAATATTAGTTATACAAAACAAATTTTATATGACGGTTCATACAGATATTTTGTAGCAGACAGGAATACCGGAGAACCTTTAAAAGGCGTATCATGCCAACTTTGGAATTCAAAATATAATTATTCGCTCAGAAAATATGTGAGAGTTAACAAAGCAACATATTATACAGATGAAAACGGTTTTATTACCGTAAAATCTATAAAAAACAAGAATTACTCGTATTGGTATATTGATTTTAAAAAAGATAATGATTTTCTGACTACTGCAAATTCGATTTATTTATATAAAAGAGACCATACTAAATACAAAACAAATAAAACCCACTTTTTCACAGACAGAGCTATCTTTCGGCCCGGTCAAACTGTTCATTTTAAAGGAATCACAATTAATACAGACGGTGAGACCAATGAAATCGCTAAAAATTACAACACAACGGTTTATTTATATGATGTCAATCATCAAAAAGTATCGGAATTAAAAGTTAAATCAAATGAATACGGTACATTCAGCGGATCTTTTGAAATTCCGATAGGTTTACTGAACGGACAATTTTATATTACAGATTCAAACGGAACCAAGTACTTTTCTGTGGAAGAATATAAACGTCCGAAATTTGAAGTTGAGATGTTGCCTTTTAAGGGCAATTATATATTGAATGATGAAGTTGAAGTTGAAGGAAAAGCCGTCAGTTTTGCCGGAGCACCGATTTCTGAAGGAGAAGTTACCTACAGAATTATCAGAACCCCAATGTGGCGAGGTTGGTGGTATTGGAGTTTTCCGAGCCAATCAACTGAAATCAAGAACGGAAAACTTGTAACAGATGACAGCGGTAAATTTAAAATAAAATTTGATGCACTGCCGGATCTTTCCATGCCCGAAAATGAGTTCACCTATTTCAGATATCAAATTAAAGTTGATGTTACCGACCTGAACGGTGAAACACAAAGTACTTCGAGCGGTATTAATATAGGTTACAGAGCCTTACAAGTAAGTTTACCCTTATCGGGAATGATCAATAAAGATGCAAAAGAGCTGAATAAGAAACATAAGTTTGAGTATGATATTTACACACAAAACTTGAACGGAGAATTAATTGAAGCAAAGGGTGAAATAAAAATATATAAGCTGAAAGATAACCCTCAAACATTCAGAACTAAGCAATGGAACAGAACAGATAAAAAATTGTACATAAAAGAAGAATGGTATAAACAACTTCCGGGCAACTTTTTTGATAATGAGAACGAACAAAAAGAACTTGAAAAAGAAGAACAAATTTTCATGACAAAATTCAATACAAAAGATAATAAGAAGTTAAATCTTTCATCAATTAAAAGTTACGATCCGGGATATTATGTTGTAGAGATTACTTCAAAAGATGCATTTGGTAACGCTGTCAGCAATAAACACTTTTTTACCGTGTATTCTCATAAAAGTAAAAAAATGCCGACAAAATTGACAAATATTTTTATACCTGTGAAAACAACATGTGAACCGGGTGAAGAAGCTGTTTTACTCGTTGGTTCAAGTTTACAAAACGTAAAAATGATATATCAAATTGAACATAAAGGTAAAATTATATCTACTAAGTTCCTCAACATAAGCGATGAACAACAATTAATTAAAATTCCGGTTGAAGAAAAACACAGAGGTAACTTTGCCGTTCATTTTATATTTATAAAAAATAACAGAGTTTACAATCAAAGCCAAGTTATTTATGTACCCTACTCAAATAAAAAATTGGATATAGAATTTATGACTTTCAGAGACAAACTATATCCGGGGCAAAAAGAAGAATGGAAAATTAAGATCAAAGGGCCAAAAGGAGAAAAAGTTGCTGCTGAGATGTTGGCAACCCTATATGATGCCTCTCTTGATCAATTCAAGCCTAACTATTGGGATTTTAATATTTATAACTCATATTATGCAAATTGTTCGTGGTCAACCGGAACTTTCACTACATCAAATTCAACATTATTAAAAAGCGATATTGATAAATCCCATTATGTATATGCTTTAACCTACGATTATTTTAATTGGTTCGGTTTCAGTTATTACAGTTATTACAGAGGTTTTTACGGTGGTGTTGATTATTCGGAAGACGGAGAAACAGGTGTTGTTTCGAAATCCGTAGGAAATCGCAGAACTAAATATAAGAACGGAAAAAGTAAGCAAGAACCCGGTTTGGCAGAAGAAGAAGCTACTGAGGATTATGATGAAAGTGAAAGAACAATTTCTGATAAAACCAAAGCAGGAGAATATTTCGGAAAAGAGATTACAAGAAATGAAGATATTACAGGAAAAGAAGATTTTTCAAATGTTAAAGTCAGAACTAACTTTAATGAAACAGCATTCTTTTACCCGCATTTGGAAACAAATGAAAACGGAGAAGTTATAGTAAGCTTTACAATTCCCGAATCCTTAACCAAATGGAAAATGATGGGATTTGCAACAACCACGGATTTAAAATACGGATTTATCAACGAAGAACTTATCACTCAAAAAGATCTGATGTTGATGCCAAATCCCCCGCGTTTTTTCCGTGAAAACGATAAGATCACTTTTCCGGTTAAGATAAGCAATATTTCTAAAGAAGATCTCAACGGACAAGTTATGCTTGAGTTTTTTGATGCAATTACAATGAAACCAATCACCGGTATTTTTGTAAAAGGGGAAAATCAACAAAAAGGATTCTCAGTAAAATCAGGCGGTAACAGTTTGGTTTCATGGAAACTTAATATACCTGAAGGTATAGGAGCAATTACCTACAAAGTGGTAGCAAAATCCGGAAAATTTTCGGATGGTGAGCAAAAACCATTGCCGGTTCTCACAAATCGTATGCTTGTAACAGAATCATTACCTTTACCGATAAGAGGCAAAGAAGTTAAAACATTTAAATTTGAAAAACTGATTAATTCAGGAAGTTCAAGTTCTATTAGACATCATAAGTTGACCCTTGAATTTACTTCAAACCCTGCTTGGTATGCAGTTCAAGCACTACCCTATTTAATGGAATATCCTTATGAATGCACCGAGCAAACTTTCAGCAGATTCTATGCAAACAGTATTGCATCACACATTGCAAATTCTAATCCGAAAATAAAGCGAGTATTTGATTCTTGGAAAGCAACTGATGCCGGAGCTTTAATTTCAAATTTAGAAAAAAATCAGGAATTGAAAGCCGTTTTATTAGAAGAAACACCATGGGTTTTAAACGGTAAAAATGAAACCGAACGTAAAAAACGTGTAGGTTTATTGTTTGATCTGAACAAGATGGCAAATGAACTTCACAGAGCCCTAAAGAAAATTCAAAAAGCACAGAAATCAAACGGTGCTTGGCCTTGGTTCGACGGTATGCCTGAGAGCAGATATATTACGCAACATATTGTTACCGGAATGGGACATTTAGATAAGTTGGGCGTAAAATCCGTCAGACAAGATGATAAAACTTGGAACATGCTGAAAAAAGCAGTCGGTTATCTTGATATCAGAATTAAAGAAGATTACGATTGGTTGAAAAAACATTATACTAAAAAGGAATTGAAAGAGAACCATTTAAGTTATATCGCTATTCAATATCTTTACGGAAGAAGTTATTTTACAGATCTTCCGATACCAAGCAGAACCAAAGAAGCATTTGAATATTACAAAGGTCAATCAGAGAAGTACTGGTTATCACAAAGTAAATATATGCAAGGAATGATCGCTCTCGCTTTATTCAGATACGACAGCAAAGAAATTCCTGCCGACATTGTTAAATCATTAAAAGAGAATTCAACAGATCATGAAGAAATGGGTATGTATTGGATTGACAATGTTGCCGGATGGTATTGGTATCAAGCACCAATTGAGCAACAAGCTTTAATGATTGAAGTATTTGATGAAGTTACAAATGACCAAAAATCAGTAAACAATATGAAAATTTGGTTATTGAAACAAAAGCAAACCCAAGATTGGAAAACAACCAAAGCCACGACAGAAGCTGTGTATGCATTGTTAAAGCAAGGAACGGATTGGTTGGCAAGTGATAAATTGGTTAAGATTAAAATGGATAATAAGATAATTGATCCTACGAAAATGGATAATGTTAAAGTAGAAGCCGGAACAGGTTATTTTAAAACATCTTGGAGCGGGGGAGAAATTAAACCTTCGATGGGTAATATAACTGTTACTAAAGAAGATGCAGGCGTATCATGGGGAGCTTTATACTGGCAATATTTTGAAGATTTGGATAAAATAACACCTCACGAAACACCGCTTAAATTGAAAAAGCAATTGTTCATTGAGCGTTTAACTGAAAGAGGCAAAGTTATTGAACCAATATCTGATGATGCAAAGTTGAAGATCGGAGATAAAGTAATCGTAAGAATAGAATTACGAGTTGACAGAAGAATGGAGTATATTCATATGAAAGATATGCGGGCATCAGGTTTTGAACCGATAAACATAATCTCAAGATACAGGTGGCAAGACGGTCTGGGTTATTATGAAACCACCAAAGATGCATCAACAAATTTCTTTATGGAAGCATTACCAAAAGGAACTTATGTATTTGAATATCCGTTGAGAGTAACACACGAAGGTAACTTCTCAAACGGTATCACAACCATTCAATGCATGTATGCACCGGAATTTACATCACATTCAGAAGGTGTTAGGGTGGATGTTAAAAAATAGAATTTTTAAAAAATAATCCTCTTTTATTTTGGATATTAATTTTTAACAGCTAAAAAAAATATTATTTTTATGGAAATTTATGTAACTTGTTATCATTATATAAAACTTAGAAAACTATTTTATTAATTTAAATTTTGAAATCATGAAATTACAGAAATTTATTATGCTGACTATTGCTGTGTTTGCCTTTACATTTATGGGGTACGGACAGGTTGAACCCGGAGAAGCACCTATGTTTGGAAATGTTAGAGGTATAAAACCCATGTATATACATGACTTTGGTAAAATTAACGAAACTTTAAAATCTTATAGCTTTAAGATAAAAAATACCGGAATAGAAGTTATTGATATTGTTGACATTAAAATTCCGGCAAAAATTGCAATAAATGTTCTGGAGTTTCACATTAAACCCGGATCAAGAGGTGCTCATGGGAGCAGTAAAACTTTTGCATCCATTTATGCCTTTTGTGACAGAAGAAATATGGGAAAAGCTACCCGGGACAGAAGGGAGTATTATGATTGCCAGGTTCCCTGAGGCCTCTGATTATATCAAGGACGAAAATGCCCTG
>JAUVIG010000162.1 GCA_030592825.1 Chlorobiota bacterium
GCATTTAAGCATTAAATCATTAACTTTGGTGTGTTGAACTAAATAAAAATTACCTTCCGGGTAAAATAACAGTATAACCAAAAAATTAATAAAACATGGAACTTTTTGAACAAATTAATGCTGATATTAAAACAGCAATGAAAGCAAAAGAAGCGGACAAACTCGGTACTTTGAGAGCTATTAAAGCTCAATTATTATTGATTAAGACATCCGGTAGCGGTAAAGAAGAAATACCTGAAGAAGAAAGCATAAAAATGTTGCAAAAAATGATCAAACAAAGAAAAGACTCTGCCGAAATATATAAATCTCAAAACAGAGATGATCTTTTTGAAAAAGAAATGACAGAAGTTTCTTTTATTATGCCATACCTGCCCAAGCAAATGAATGAAAACGAACTGACAGAAGTTATTAAAAATATTATCAAAAAAGTCGGTGCCGAATCTATGAAAGATATGGGCAAAGTAATGGGTTTAGCATCAAAAGAACTCGCAGGTAAAACCGAAGGCAGATTAATTGCCGATAAAGTAAAAGAATTGTTGAATGTATAAATCATACAAATTCCATATTGCTTTATTACTAATATTTATTCTGTTTGGAAAAATTGTATCCGGTCAACTATTTAATTATAAGCATTATAATGTGGGAACCGGTTTTCCGCAATCAACTGCCAATCATATATTTCAAGATAATAAAGGTTATTTATGGTTTGCTACTCAAAACGGAGCAGTTAAATTCAACGGACATAAGTATGAAGTTTTTAACAAAAATAAAGGACTTGCTGAAAATATTATTAATCATATTAATCAAGATAATGCCGGTTTTTTTTGGATTTCGACAACAACAGGTCTGACAAAATCAAAAAATAACTCATATAAAACCTTTCGCAAAAAAGACGGTCTGTATTCAGACAAAATTAATAATACTACTGTTACTCCCGAAAATAAAATATTGATATGTACAAAAGAAGGAGCAAGCGTTTTTTATAATGATAAATTTACAAAATTAGACAGCACTATTATTCCTACACAATTTATTATCAGACATAATAAGCAAATTCTGGCTTTAACAAAAAATAAAATATTTATACTGAATAACAATACATTTAAACCGACTGATATTGATATTTCAAGACTTAAACCTCCTTTTAACTACATAGTTGAAGGTATTGATTCTGCATTATGGATTGCTTCAGAAAACGGAATATTTAAAATATATAAAGGGCAAATAACAAATTATACCGAGAATGACGGCTTACACAGTAATAACATTAACAAATTGTTGACAGACTATGAAAATAATCTTTGGTATTCGTCTGAAAGCATGGGAAGCGGTAAATACTACAATGGTAAATTCCATAATTTCACATCATATATGGGCATGGCAAATACATCTGTTCTTTCTTTATTTGAAGACAATGAACAAAATATATGGATTGGTGGCAGAAACGGAGTAACAATGATCAATACAAAGGTTCCTTTTGTTCATTATAACCAAATAAGTCCTTATAAAGATGAAATTGTAATGGGAATGACAATAGATGATGAAAATAACATATGGTTTTGTACATTCGGATTCGGATTATTTAAATATAACGGTCAAGAATATATTAATTACAATAAAAGTAACGGAAGTATTGATAATCATTTCTTTGATATTGAGATAGATAAAACAGGTATGATTTGGTTGGCATCAGCAAATAACGGAATAATTCAATTTAACGGAAAAACTTTTAAAAAAATAAAACTTCCGAAGGATAAAGAAATAAACAGAAGAGTTGTTACCATTTTTCAAGATTCAAAAGAAAATCTTTGGTTTGGAACAAACGGAGCCGGAGTAATTAAATTTGACGGAAAAAAAATTGAACAATTCGGAATAGAGCAGGGATTTAAAGCAAAAAATATACTTGCAATTGAAGAAGATATTAATAATAATATTTGGTTCGGAACACTGGAAGAAGATTTATATATGTATGACGGTAATAAAGTTGTTAATATTGATCATAAAGAAGGAATAAATACCGGATATGTCAGGTGCATTGAAAAAATTAACGAAACATTGTGGTTCGGAACAGCATCTGACGGAATTTTCAGAATTAATAAAGAAGGTAAACAAACAAAGTTGGAGTATATCAATAAGAACAGCGGACTTAATTCAAACAACATATATCTGATGTACTATGATTCAAAAGGGAATCTTTGGTGTGGTTCTGAAAAAGGTGTAGATAAATTAAGATTCAACAATGATAATAAAATATTAAGTATTGAAAATTATACTGTTGATGAAGGTTTTATAGGTGTTGAAACGAATTTAAACGCTTCTCTTGAAGATCAAAACGGAGATATTTGGTTCGGAACAGTTAACGGTGCTGTAAGATATAATGAAGATGCAGATAAAATGAATACAGTTGAAAACAAAACATATATTACAGACATTAAGTTATTCTTTGAAGATTTTGACCTTTACAATTACAGTGATATAAATGATTCTTCCGATCTGCCCTCAAACTTTGTTCTGCCGTATGATCTTAACCACTTATCATTTAATTTTATCGGACTTTGTTTTTCAAATCCTCAAAAAGTAAAATATAAATACAGGTTGATTGGGCAAAGTAAAAGATGGTCGCCGGCAACTTTTGATAATAAGGCAATATTTACAAATATTGCTCCGGGAGAATATGAATTCCAAGTTATTTCTGCAAATAATGACGGAATTTGGAATAAAAAGCCGGTTTCTGTTCAGTTTATTATAAAACCGCCTTATTGGCAGCAAACTTGGTTTAAAACATTAATGATACTGGCAGCTCTGATTATTATTTATCTGATTGTTGAGTTAAGAAATAAATCTTTAAAAACGGCAAAAATTAAATTAGAAAATAAAGTTAATGAAAGAACTGCTCAATTAAATGAACAAAAAGAAAAACTTCAGCAATCAAGTATTAAAATCACTGACGGAATAAACTATGCCGAGAAGATACAATCTGCCATGTTACCTACATCCGAGATATTTGAAAAAAGATTTTCCGGTTTTTTCATCCTTTATAAACCAAGAGACATTGTAAGCGGCGACTTTTATTGGGCAAGAGAAATTATATATAAAAATAATCCCTATATCATTACCGTAGCTGCCGATTGTACAGGTCACGGTATTCCCGGAGCATTAATCAGTATGTTGGGTATGTCGCTGTTAAATGAAATCATCAGGCAAAAAGAGATTACTAAACCAAGCCAAGTATTAGAAAAATTAAGAGCAGAAATAAAAAGGGCTTTAAAGCAAAAAGGGAAAATAGAAGATCAAACAGAAGGGATTGATATGGTGATTTGTGTAATTAATTTAAAAACAAGAGAATTACAATATTCCGGAGCAAATAATCCTTTATATATTATCAGAAATAAAGAATTAATAATTTTAAAACCCACTATTAATCCGGTTGGTATCTTCATAAAAGAACGACCTTTTGAGAATCATAAATTTCAATTAGAAAAAGAGGATTTGTTATATATGTTTTCAGACGGTTTTGTTGACCAATTTAACGGAGAAACAGGAGAAAAATTTAAAATTAAACGGTTCAGAGAATCATTAATTTCGAATTCCGGTAAACCAATGTCCGATCAAAAACAAATATTAGAAGACACTTATAATAACTGGAAAGGTGAATCGGAACAAATTGATGATATTTTAATATTAGGTGTCAAAATATAACAAAACTTGCTCCTATATACTATATATATTGTGAAACTTTGTTTTTTCAGCAAAGTTTTTGTATCCAAAAGAAGAATTTATAACCGGATTGAGTTAGATTGATGAAGTTACAGTGTGTTTTTTTTATCAATCTGCTTCAATCTAATCAATCTGTTTTGAGCGAATACAATTTTTGTTTCTGTCTGCCATGCCTGCGGCATAAACCGACAGGCAAACAGTTTTGTGCCGCTGTGCTTTAATCATCATACCAACTGATCTCTCTGATAAAAGCATCCGTAAATCCGTCTGCATGAACTCTTACAAGATATTTTTCTGCATCAGATTTAAATTTATATTTTCCGAAAGTATAATGGTTTAAATTATCTCTTCCGTTTCTTAACTTTACTTTTCCCCTGAAATCCTTAAAAAATCTGTGATCCTTTGAAATTCTTCTTTTAAATGCACCTAATTGGATAGTATAAACGCCTCTTATGTTACCGTCATCAAGTTCTGTTACATCTGTATTATCAACAACATCATTAAATGCATAATCTGCACCTGTTTTATCAAGAACTGTAATTACGATATCTTCATTTAATTCAGTATAACTTAAAAGATCAACAAAGATCATATCTTCAGTCATTCCTTCACCTTTTAAATAATCAATAATATTTTGCTTCCTTTCTTTAAAAAGATTATCATCTGAATTTCCTGAAGATGATATGTTAATAACAAGATCATTATTATTGTTCATAAAGTCTGAAAGAATATTTAAAAATAAATAATTTTCATTATTCAATTTTGCATCATCACCTTCATAATCCAAAGAATATACTTTGTGTACTTTGCCTCTTTCAATTTTATCTAATTTATACGACCCCAGATTCTTTTCTGAATTATTATCGTATGGTGCTGAAAACGTAAATGCTTCAAAAAAATGACCGGCAGCTTCTAAAGCAGTAAAATAATTATCTCCTCTAATTATTCTTGTATTAAAATTTCCGTTATAATCTGTATTTGAATTATAAACAAGTTTTTTGTTACTGATACTGTTGATTTTTACTTTATTTTGAACATCATCTTCATTTATTGCATTCCCTTTTACTAAAAGATAAAATAAAGAAGAATCGGCATAATCTACCATATAGATATCTCCTCTACCCTTCCCTTCAGGTCTTTTTGACATGAAATATCCTTTCTTTTTATCACTTGTAACAAAATAAAAAATATCATCTTCCACAGAGTTAACAGGCATTCCCATATTATGTGCTTTTTCAAATCTGGTAGGGCTGCTGCCTTTTGCACTGAATATATCATAGCCTCCTATAGAATTATGTCCTTTTGAACTGAAATACAATGTTCCGTCTTCGTGTATAAAAGGACTTTCTTCATCAAATTTTGTATTGATTTTTCTGCTCAAAGGTTTTGCTTCTGACCATTTTCCGTCACTGCTTTTTTTCATAAAGTATATATCTTTTCCTCCTCTTCCTCCCGGACGATTACTTGAAAAGTAAATAATACTTCTCTCTTGATTCATTGAAGCATGAGTTTCATTGTATTTTGAATTAATTGCTTTGAATTTTTCAGGTTTAGACCAAACATTTCCTGTCATCTGACTACTGTATATATCTCCGTCTTTGTATATCAACATAAAAGTACCGTCTTTTGATGCCCAACAATTTGCCTCATTATCAGCAGAATTTATAGGTTTGGAATACGGATCAGGTTCTTTATCATTTTCATTATTAATATAAATAAAGAAAATATTTTCGTCAAACTCTCCGTCACCTGTTTTTTTATCATTAAAAAAAGATGTTTTTTCTTTCGATGTATATAAAAAAATGCCTTGATCTTCAATCAAAAACGGTGAATGTTGTGTAAATTCAGTATTTATTCCTTCTCCGGGAGAGCCTATTTTCACTTTCTTCCTTTTCTTAAATTCTTCTATAGCAGCTTCACAAGCCCTTATCTCATTTTGTAAAATAACTGTTGACCTGTATTTTTTGTAAGCTTTATTAATTACCAATTCATTATAAATATCAATTGCTTCATCAAACTTATGATTAACATGATATGCTTTACCTAATAAAAATTTTGCATCAATATATGCTTCACTTTTATTTTTTTTCTGAAGTAAACTAACGGCTTTTTGAAGAGCCGGAATGGCAAGAGACTGTTTTTCAGGTGTTCTGATATAACACTCACCCAAATTCATATGATATTCAGCTTTATCAGGATCTTTTTCAATTAATTTCTCATACATTTCTATTGCTGCCGGAAAATCACCTGCCAATAAAAGTTTTTCGGCTTTTTTTGCACTTTGACCGAAAATGAGCGTCGTAATAAATATCAAACTGATAATTAGTAGAATCTTTCTCATAATAGTTTACTTTTTTTAACAGATGTGCAACAATCGTGCAAAAATATTTATGCTGAATAATTCTTTTTTATAAGTACTCAATTTTAAAACTTTTCATCATACTTTGTCCATAAAAAGTCACCTAATTCCCATGCTTTTTCAACAACAGCATTTCCGTGTTTTATAGTGTATTCTGTTAAAAATTTCTTAAGTTCCTTTTTATTCTTGAAATTCATCGCTTTTTTCTCAAAATCTGCTTGTGTTTCAAATAAATTTGTTTGCATAGGATTCCAAACAGCATCTACATCATGTCGCATATCACCCCAACGCTGTGCAGTTAAAGTACCAAGCCTGTTAAAAGCCCACCAAGCAGATTCTCTTGTATATCCTTTAGTTCTGCCGGGTGTTTTATACGATTGAGGCAGATCATTTACACCGCAATAAACCGGAATGTAAATTGATGTTGCAATATTATCTTGAGCTAACCAAACCACACCGCCAATTTCATCCGGCAACCAATCCCTTGATTGTGTTATGGTTCCGTACATTGTGTACCACCGAGCAATGGTTCTTTCTCCCAGAAATCTAATATAACCGTTGTCAGATACATGATACCAACCACCACTTACATTGCTGATATTCAATTGATCATAAGGCATAAACGGATTAGCCAAAGGAGAAATGATCTTATTTCCGTCATCATCATAAGTTGTGATATTCCTTGTCATATCATAAGGCGTTCCCTCAAAATAATCCTTGAAAACATTAACAACATCCTGCAAACTTATCTTTTTATCAGGTTTTACTGAAAACGGATAATTCTCATCATCAGGGTGTAACTTTAACGACGGAGCAAATAAATCAAGGGTGCGCCATTCTCTTCTTCTTGCAGCTACTGATGTTCTGCTTTTGGGTGCATAGACATAACAAAACTCAAAATCTTCTTTATTTCCGTTCCACCAACCGTTTTCTTCAGCAACTGAATAAATATTCTCTGAAGCCAAAAAATAATCAGGATTATCCAAATCTATCTTTCTGATACGACTTGCATTTGCATTTATGGAAACATGATCATCCGGAACACGTTGTGCCACCCAAACAGCACCGGTTTTTCCTTTTCCCGGCCCAACGATCTCAAAATGCCAAACTTCTTTGGTATCTGCAATAGTAAGACACTCTCCGAAATCACTCCAACCATATTTTTTGGTCAATTCATCTGCTGTCTGAATAGCTTGACGAGCTGTTGTACAACGCTCAAGCATTAATTGACATAACCTTTGACAATCAATCAAACATTCATCTGATTGAAGCTCATCTCTGCCTCCGAAAGTAGATTCCCCTATTGCTAATTGATGCTCATTCATAGAAGGATAAGCAGTATTTAAAAATGCATACGTATGCTTTGCTTGAGGGAAGTTGCCTATCGGTGTATGTTTGTATGCCGGCATGGCAAAAGTATCCGTACTTGTACGCTTATACATACTTGTAATATCTCCTTTCTTATAATCCCTTGCCGGAACAATATCCATCCAAGATCTTGTTTTATGACTGTCATCGGTATGTGAAGTTATCACAGAACCGTCTGTTGTAGCATTTTTACCTATGGTAATACTTGTGCATCCTTCCGGTACTCCTCCTGCCCAATCACTTTTGTCTTGAGCAGACATATTCATTCTTAATAGAATTATTAATACTCCAAAAATTACTTTAATTGTCTTCATACATTACTTTTTAAATTTCAAACAACAAATTTATAGTTTTCATTCTAAAAATACGAATACATTTATAGTTTTGCATAATAAAAAACATTGTTGCATTGATAAATTGTTGTATTGTTAAGCAACAGAACAATAAAACAATGCAGCAATTTAACA
>JAUVIG010000431.1 GCA_030592825.1 Chlorobiota bacterium
AGGAAGAAATTGAGACCTTAAAAAACAATGGAGTTATATAATTTTAAGTTGAAATAATTTAAATAAACAAAATATGATAAGATACCTAATCATAATATTAATATTACCGGTGATTTCTAAAAGTCAAACTAATTCAGATTATGAAATATACTCTTTAATACTTTCCGAACAAATTACTGATTGGGAATTGAGTAAAGATACTATCTCATATATTGTAATCACTGATAATCTAACAAAATTTAGTGAAGCTAATAGTCTTCCAATTGATTTACTGATTGAACATAATTATAGATTTGCATATGAATTGTCAGGTTATAATGATAAGTTTATTGATTTAAAGAAAAATAATGAATTTGACAAACTTGTAAAAGATTTCGAATCAAAATTAAATTATAACACAGACTTAATAGCTGATAGTTTCAATTTGGATATAACTGTTAAAATCATTGACAATAGAAAAATTGAAAAGTTATTTGATTCAAAAATTGAACAAGCTTGGAGAAGATTTTATAAAAAAAATCCATCAAGTCCCGGATATTTTGAATTTTCAAAAATAGGTTATTCTGATAAATATGCTATTGTATATTTTGTTCATAGAGCATATCCTTTGATAGGTAATGGAGGATTGGAGATTTTAATCAAAGAGAATAAAAAATGGAAGCAATTTGTATTTTTAACAATTTGGAATAATTAATATTCACCGTTTTCAACAACAAAACAAATATAATGAAAAACATTAATCTAATATCAATAATTATTCTTATTTCTTTATTATTCACAAGTTGCAACACTTCCGGACAAAATGAAGAGTTCGATATTGAAACCGATACAATAAAGAACAGTACTAAAAATAAAGTCTCACTGTTGTTCCTTGGAGACATTATGCAACATGACCTGCAAATTCAATCGGCTTATGTTCCGGAAACGGGGAAATATGATTTTTCTTCTCAATTTAAACATGTTAAACCAATATTTGACAGTACGGATATTGTAATCGGCAATTTGGAAGTTACTTTGGCAGGGAAACCATATAAAGGTTATCCGAGATTCAGTTCTCCGGATGATTTGGCTTGGGATATAAAAAAAGCCGGGATTGATTATCTTGTAACTGCAAATAATCACATGTACGACAGAGGCAAAAAAGGATTTGAAAGAACTATGCATATGCTTGATTCTATAGGGTTTAAAAGAACAGGGACTTTTATTGATAAAGAAGATAAAAAGAAGAATCATCCGATGATAATTGAAAAAAATAATTTCAAAATTGCACTTTTCAATTATACTTACGGATTAAACGGAAATGTTCCGGAAAAGCCGAGTATCATAAACAGTATTAAAAAGGAAGAAATCAAAAAAGACCTCATCAATGCTTCAAATTCCGATTATGATGCTGTTATCATCTGTTTCCATTGGGGAGTTGAGTATAAACATCAACCGAATAATGAGCAAATTGATTTGGCTGATTTATGTTTTGAAAACGGTGCCGATATTGTAATCGGTTCACACCCTCATGTTATTCAAAGAATGGAACATAAAACATATAAAACCGATTCGGGAGATGAAAAGGATGTACTTGTTGCTTATTCTCTCGGTAATTTTGTTTCAAACTACGGAACTTGGCGATATTGCGACGGAGGAACAATGATAAAATTCTCATTGACAAAAACCGATGAGGGAAATCTATCAATTATTGACCCCGAATATCACTTGATATGGGTTTACAGAGAACCGAAAGGAAATAAGTTGATGAATTATTATGTGCTTCCTGTTGCAGATTTTGAAAATGATAAAGACATGAAACAATCCGACAAGAATCAGATGAATATTTTTATTAATGATTCCAGAAAGTTGTACGATGTGGAGAATATAGGTGTTCCGGAATATAAAAAAGAACAATAACCAAATTAAAATTGTAACTTTGCTTCACCATGCTCACTTCAAAATCACATCTTGCAAAAACAGCACACGAATTAAGAACAATTAAGCTTGATGCAAAAGACTATGTAAGAGAAACTTGCAAGGTGATTGACAAGAAAGAAACTCATATAAAAGCCTTAATTCATGAAGATAACAAACACGAAAGGCTTATTGAAGAAGTAAATGTATTAAGAAAAAGATTTCCCGATCCTCAAAAAAGACCTCCCTTATACGGTGTTCTTGTAGGAATTAAAGATATAATTAATACTAAAGGTTTTGAAACAAAAGCAGGCTCAAATCTGCCTTCTAATCTTTTTATAGGAAAAGAAGCCTCATCAGTTACTAAACTAAAAGATGCCGGAGCAATTATTTTGGGTAAAACAGTAACTACTGAATTTGCATATTTTGAACCGGGTAAAACAAGAAATCCGCATAATCTTGAACATACTCCCGGAGGTTCAAGCAGTGGATCTGCAGCTGCAGTTGCGAGCGGTATTGTTCCCTTGGCAATCGGCACACAAACCATTGGCTCAATTATTCGTCCGGCGGCATATTGCGGTATAGTAGGATTCAAACCAAGTTTTGACAGAATATCGAAAGACGGTGTCATACCTTTCTCTGTATCAGCAGATCATATCGGAATATTTACACAAGATATTGACGGTATTAATTTGGCTGCTTCAGTGCTTTGTGATAATTGGCAAGCAAATATTCAAAAAAATAAAAAAGCTGTAATAGGTGCTGTTGAAGGAAAATATCTCGCACAAGCCAACACTGAAATTATTGAGTTTTATGAATCAAAAATCAAACAACTTGCAGAAGCAGGTTATCAAATAAAAAGAATAAATCCTTTTGAGAATATTGAAGAAATAAATTCAAATCACTTAAAAATGAATTCGTCTGAATTTTCAGAAGTTCATAAAGATTGGTTTGAGAAACATGAAGTTTTATACAGAAAAAAAACAACAGAACTGATTATTGAAGGTAAAGAAGTTACAAATAAAGAACTTTCTGTATCAAAAAAAGGAAGATATAAGTTAAGAGAACAAATTGAGAATTTAAGACAAAATAATAATATTGATGTTTGGTTATCACCGGCAACAACAAGTACTGCTCCGAAAGGAATGCAAACCGGCAGCCCTCTTATGAATTTACCATGGACTTATGCAGGATTACCTGCAATAACAATCCCGGCAGGAAAGTCAAGAAACAACTTGCCGATTGGTTTGCAAATAACCGGTAGTTTTAATAAAGATGAAAAAATGATTGTATTTGCGAAAAATATTCAAGATAACTTATAATTCAATTCAAATTATTTAAATTTGTATAATTCAATTTGAAAAATCAAATTCTATAGAATGAAACCATATCTTCAATCAATATATGTTTATAATAATTATGCAAATCAACATTTCTTAATTGATTTTCCTCCGGATAAAGGAGAAGATTTTAAGCATTTAATTATTACCGGAAATAACGGAAGCGGTAAAACTACTTTGTTGAATTCGGTAAATAAAAACTTTATTGTTTTATCGGAAAATATAGTAATTCCTCAAAATTATTTTTTAAAAGAAGAATATTCAAAAGAGGAACTTAAAATTTTTAAAAATAACTACCGGATTAAAACTCCTTCTGTTGAATTTAAATATGTTAAGCAGAATGAAAAATATAAAAAGCAGAATAAGTTTTTAAATATTTATATTGGTATAGGCGTTTAGGTCGCAATTTTTTATCTTTGCCTCATAATGGCAAAAAGAAATAT
>JAUVIG010000319.1 GCA_030592825.1 Chlorobiota bacterium
CGGAAAATACTTTCTGTAAGCTTTTTAAAATTGACTTTAATAAAGGGTCTCTAAAATTTTTACTTGATATGTTGTAATTCATTTTCTAATATCAGTTTTGCCGTTTCAATATTTCTGTCATCTCCGCTACCCATTAAATCTGCATAGATTAATAAAGCAGGGGTTATATAATTTTCTCTGTATTTATCTTCTTCATTCCAAAACATTTGCAGAATTTCTATTTGTCCGTTTTCATCCGGAATCATTTTAAATTCAGCAGCAATATTTTGCCAATTTCCGTTTGTATATATGGTAAATTTTTCAGGCTGTAATTGACCGGTTAAAACAGCAACAGCAGGTTCACCACCCCATAAATTAATATCTTCGACATCCTGAACAGGTAAAGTATCCCAATTATAATAATTGTCAATTTCTGCAAATCTCATTCGGTTTTTTATTAATCGGGGCCGTAAGACGTCATTATAAGCAATTATCCAACGATTTAGCAAATCAGGCATATTCTTCAATATTCGCTTTGTTTTCGTTTTCAAAATAAAATTAAGCTCTTCCAGTTCATTCATTACGTTGCTTACAGAACCGACAGAAATATCAGCTGTTTCAGCTAATTCTCTATATGAAAATTGAATACTTTCAGGATTTCTGAGTAAATGAAAAATCAGCTTTATCCCTGCTTCTTGAAAAGCTCTTGATTGATTTGTTTTTGCAATTCGTTTAGTTTTTTGACCTGAAATAAATATAAACAATTCACCGTGACTAATATAAGAATTGCCCGCAATATCAATATAATTTACAGCTTTCTTTCTCAATTCATCAGCTACATCACCGGCTATATATTTTGCAATAACAATAACAGGTATTTTTGATGCAGATTTTATTTCATGCAATTTTGACAAAAATATACCTTTATTTGATGCTCTAATTTCATTTCTGACTTCAACAATAAATTCTACATTTTTAATTTTTATTTTTGAGTCATTAGCTGCACTGTTTTCTACAAGTATTATTTGCTCACCTGTCAATTGTTTTAACTGATTAAATGCATCAAACAGTATTTGTTTTTCTTTATACATGTTTCATTGTTTACTAATATAAAGCGTTCATTGTCAATGATCATTCAAATATAATGAACATATTTTTAAAAACCAAATAAATCAGATAAAAATTTATGTGTGCAGTAAATTATATATCAGAAAACAATTTTATTTCCCGATACAGAAAGTTTTCAAGGTTTTTTAAAAACAAATCAAAAGCTTGTAAATGGTTAGAATTATCTTTCCTTTCGGACTATTTAAAAGAAAAGTATATAGAAATACTTGAAGAAAGGTATAGGAAGATTGAAATTACTTAAAACTTACAATAAAGTTTTATAAATTGTCTGATAGTAAAGGAGAGTCAATATTATCATAAGTGTCTACAAGAGTTCTAATTGTATTATCACCTGAAAGTCTGCCTCCTAAATCAGGACTAATATCCAACTCATACTTGGATGGTTTTTTTTTGGTATAGTACAATAATACATCTGTATTGTGTTTTTGATTAAACTTTTCAATTTCTTTTTTAATTAATTCTATTTTCTTATCATCAGTTTTCCTACCTATTATAATAGCTTTTAAACAATTAGGATTAAATTTATATATGTACCTTCCTCTGTGTTTAAAAAACCGAATTTCTTCTTCATAGGCCCATTCCATTGATTTCGTTAAAATAATATCTTCTATCAGATAATGTAGAACTTCTTCAGTAGTTTGGTTTTCAAATACTTTAACCTGTGGAACATCTTTTGAATAATTAACATTCCCTACTCTAAGTTTTGTTCTAAAAATCTCATAAAAATAAAAATTGTAACTAAAACAGTAACATACACCTTCATGATTATCAGCATAATGTGCCCACATAAGATTATTTTTATATGTTTCAGAAAAGCAACAAACTCTAATCCTTTCTAAATACTCTTCTATTAGTTTGTGTATCTTTCTGTTTATTTTTGTTGAATAACTTTGTTCTTTTCCGTTTCTTTCAAAAACATTTAATAAATTATATTCTGTTTCATATACATCATTATAGTTTTTAAGTTTATTAAATCTCAATGTTGTATTTTCCAGAGTTGTTTTAACATATTCTGATTTTGAATATTTAAATAAACTATTTTCCAAAATAAGATGCATATCTTTCACAGGACTAAAATCAAGATCATTCATTTAAAAAAAATTATTAGATGTTTAAAATTTAAAGATAAAAAAACACAGGAACAATATAATAAATCAACTTTATTTTCCGATACAAAAATTATCAAAAATATTACCCAAAACCTCATCCGTGGTGAATTCTCCGGTAATTTCTCCGATGAAATTAAGAATTTCACGAATATCTTGAGCCAAGAAATCACCGGATATGCCTGCTGTTAGTCCTTGATCTACTCGAAGAGTTGCGTCATAAGCTTTTTGCAGTAATTCAAAATGTCTTGTATTTGTAATAATTGTATCCGATTTGCCGGCAGGGGTATAATGAACGGTTTTCAATAAAGTTTCTGTCAAAACATTAATATTTTGTTTATGCTTTGCAGAAATTTGCACTGTTTCAAAATCTTTACAATCACTGATTTTTTCATTGAAAATTGATTCAGATTTATCAATCTTATTAACTACAAGTATTAATTTTTTATCTTTGGCTCTTTCCTTTATTTCAAACACTTTCTCACAAGCCTGTTTATCTTTTGCATCAATCATAAATAAAACAATCTCTGCATTTTCAATTTTTTGTATGGTTCGTTCAATGCCTAAACTCTCAATGGCATCATCAGTTTTGCGAAGACCGGCAGTATCAATAAAACGAAATAATATTCCGCTTAAAGAAATCACATCTTCAACAGCATCGCGTGTTGTTCCGGCAATTTCAGAAACAATGGCTTTATCTTCGTTCAAAAGCACATTAAGCAATGTTGATTTTCCTACATTCGGTTCTCCTACAATGGCAACGGGAATTCCTTTTTTGATAACATTTCCCAATTCAAATGAATTCAATAATTCACTGATCTTTTCTTTTATAGTAGAAATTAATGATTGCAATTTTGCTCGATCGGCAAACTCAATATCTTCCTCACTGAAATCTAATTCCAATTCAATAAGAGAAATAAAACTTAACAATTGGTATCGCAAATTTTTTAAATCAGAAGTAAACCCACCTCTCATTTGTTGAAAAGCAACTTTATGTGCAGCTGCAGATTCTGAAGCAATTAAATCGGCAACTGCCTCAGCCTGTGAAAGATCAAGTTTTCCGTTTAAAAATGCTCTTTGAGTGAATTCTCCCGGAGAAGCTGTTCTTGCACCGGTTTTTATCAGTAAGTTTAAAATTCTTTGTTGAATGTATAATGATCCGTGGCAAGAAATTTCAATGCTGTCTTCTCCGGTATAAGATTTTGGGGCTCTGAATACTGATATTAATACTTCATCAATCACCTCATTTTGGTCTTTTATCAATCCATAATGAATTGTATAAGCATCTTGATCAATAAGTTTTTTTTTCTTGTCTTTAGAACAGAAAATTTGATCTGTAATTTCAATTGCTCGACTTCCTGATAAACGAATAATTGCAATTGCACCGCTGCCGGGCGAACTTGCAATTGCAGATATTGTATCATCGTTTAACATATGCCGATATTTAAAATTATAAACTACTTGTTTCGGAAAACATATCGTCAATAATTTTGTTGTATGTTTCTAAATTGAATAAGTAATCATTGTTACATTGATTTATTGTTATATTGCCGGCAGGCAGGTTGTTTTTATCAATCTATCAATGAAACAATTTAACAATATTTCAGCCGTTCTAATCGTCTGTAAGTAACTGTGAAAATCTTGATGCAAATTAGTTTTTAAAGCTTGTCTTAATTACTTTGAAAGTATTTCATTTACACGAAGCAATTCTGCCCCAACATCTCTTTTACCTTTAATTGTTTTATTGAAAGGAACATGAACAACTTCATGGTTTGAATAACCTATCATAATACTTCTTTGGTTATCCATCAATGCATCAACTGCTTCTACTCCCATCCTGCTTGCCAAATATCTGTCGAATGCTGTCGGAGAACCGCCTCTTTGCATATGCCCCAAAATATTAACTCTTACACCGCGCCCTTTGTACTTTTTTCAGAATACTTTTGCGACTTCAGTTGCACCGCCCACATTATTACCTTCAGCAACAATTATAATATTTGAAGTTTTCTCTGTATTCGACAGAAATTCTTCTAATTTTTCTTCTTGACCTTCAACTTCCGGTATAAGTACCATTTCAGCACCTGTTGCAATTCCTGCTTTTAAAGCGATAAAACCGGCATCTCGCCCCATAACTTCAATAAAAAAAGTTCTGTCGTGAGAAAATGCAGTATCTTTTATTTTATCAATGGCTTCTGTAACTGTATTTAATGCTGTATCAAAACCTATGGTATATTCAGTTCCGAACATGTCGTTATCAATTGTTCCGGGCATACCGACAAAAGGAATGTCATACTCTTGAGAAAAAATTCCTGCACCTTTAAAACTACCGTCTCCTCCAATAACAACAACAGCATCAACTTCATATTTGACCAAATTATCATAGGCTTTTTTTCTTCCTTCAAGAGTTTTGAACTCTTCACTTCTTGCTGAACGCAAAATTGTTCCTCCTCTTTGAATTATATCTCTTACTGATTTTGATTTTAACTTCCTGAATTCACCGTTAATCATACCTTGATAACCTCTGTCTATTCCGATAACTTCAAGATTATAATGTAATGCTGTTCTGACTACGGCTCTAACTGCTGCATTCATAC
>JAUVIG010000085.1 GCA_030592825.1 Chlorobiota bacterium
GCATAGCTGTTTCAGCACCTGCATCCGCTACCATTAATTGGCCCGCCTTTAATGTATTATTATGATGATGATTATGCAATATTTGCCCGTTTACGGATAAAATTATCGGAAATGAAACAGGTCCTCCGTTTGATAATGCAATTCCCTCCATTTTACCGAATATTTCTTGCTCTGTCATTCCCGGCATTGCCATTTTCATAGCTGTTGTATGCATATCATAAGCAGTATGAATTGCTTTTTCAATTTCTTTGATTTCATAATTATCTTTAACTGATGCAAGTTTTACAATTGCTTTAATTAAGACTTCAGAAACGTTTTTGTTAATTTCATTTATCGGTATTCCCAGTAAATTTTCAAGTTGTAATTTTGTATCGGCTCTGTAAGTTGGCAAATAATGTATTTTGCGTCCTTGTTTTAATGCTTTTTCAATAAATTCATCAACTTTTGACAAAGATGCTGTATTTTTTACACCGTTTTTCAATGCAAAATCTTTCATGGTCGGAAGTTCGCCCATCCAAATAATATCATCAATATCAACATCATTACCAAAGAGATATTCTTCACCGGAGTCAGCATCAATAATACCTATGACATTCGGTTGTTTTATACCGAAAAAATATAAAAACGAACTGTCTTGTCTGAATGTATAGATGTTAGCAGGATAATTAAACGAAACATCTGAATTTCCGGGTAACAGAATTAATCCAGATGAAATTTGGTTTATTAATTCTTTTCTTCTTTTAATATATAAATCTTTTGGAAACATATAATTATAATTTTATTGGTTAGTAAAATTTTTTCAAAAATAAGAAATTTAATTAATGTTTGCTATTACTATATAACATTAACAAGAATATGTTGATAATTTTGTTGTATATATTTACAATTATTCTTTTACATTGCTAAATTGTTTTATTGTTAAATTGCTGAAAAACAACAATGTAGTTATGAAACAATTTAACAATTTTAAAAATTTAATACTTGAAATTTAACTTGCCTTTTCCGATGGCTTTTTGTTGACTATTATTTTTAACATGCTTATTTCATTTTTATTAAAACACTAAAAAGATTACTTTTGTAAAAATTTCAGAAAGATGGAATCAACCGGTCAAAGAAAAGCATCTTCCTTAATTCAACAGGAAATGAGTATGATATTTCAAAGAAAATCAGGTGAATATTTAAACAAGATGGTTACGGTAACTATTGTAAGAATGTCACCGGATTTAGGTAGTGCAAAGATTTTTTTAAGTATTTTTCCTGAACAACAAAAAGGGGAAGTTTTTGAAACGATTGTTAAAAGTTCAAGTAATTTACGATATGAATTAGGCAAAAGAATTAAAAATAAGGTCAGAAAAATACCTGAACTTCAATTTTATATAGATGACTCCTTGGATTATGCCGAAAAAATTAATGACTTGTTAAATACCTGATTCAATTTTTGAAAAGTAATTATTACAGATATAAAAGTGTTAGCGGTAAAGTCTAAATTTCACACATATGAAAATTACTATTAATCCTTAAAATATTTTAGTTATGAAAAAGTTATTATCAATTTTATTTATTACTATTAGTTTGACTGGTTTTGCACAAAAATTTACTGTGACACCAAATGGTCTTAGAGATATTGAAGATTCTGAAAAATCTTATTTAGTATTAGAAGTTGATGGTTTAAGTGCAAAACAACTTTATGATAATGCATTGCGATACATAAAACAGAACTATGTAAATCCTGACGAAGTTTTAAAAGGGGAAATTGATGGAGAATTCATAAAATTTGATACGTATGTTGAAAATATATTTGACTATAATAATTCAGGTGCCAAAATTCCAATTGAAGCTAAATATACAACTGAATTAAAATTTAAAGACGGTAAAGTTCGTTATGAAATTATTTTCTTGGATATGTATTATTTCAATACAAGCTTAAATACTAATACAAAAGTATTATTTACAGGTGGACTTTTTGATGGATATATCATTTATAAAAAGAATGGTAAGTTATTTAAAGAAGAAACTAAGCTGGATATTGAAAATCATTTTAATTCTCAAGTAAATGATATTTTAGTTTTTTTGAAAGGAGAATCAGAAGATGATAGTTGGTAAATAATTTATACTCAACCGCTAACATTGGGTCATAAAGCATGCGGGTTTCAGTGGTTTTTTGACATTTTTTGTTATCTTTAACATTCGGTAACGGGGGACACTGAAACAGGGCGGAAATCCCGCACAGCTTCATACCCAAGGACCGTAAGAAGCAATAAATAATAATATGAACGTCCCATTTTTCATAGCAAAAAGATATCTTTTTTCAAAAAAAAACAGAAATGCCATAAACATTATTTCCGGCATCTCTATTCTTGTTGTTGCTGTATCAACCGCTGCATTAATAATCGTTTTATCCTCAATAAACGGATTCGGCAAATTAATTGATGAACAAATTTCAACTTATGCTCCTGATTTGAAAATTGAAATAAAAAAAGGAAAAACCTTTTCAGCAGATGATCCCAATATTAAAAAAATCAGCCAAACAGAAGGTATAAGCTATATTGCTGAAGTAATAGAAGATAACATTTTACTGAAACACAAAGAAAAACAATTAATTTGTACTGTAAAAGGTGTTCCTGAAAACTACGGAGAAGTATTCGGATTAGATACTGCAATAACATTCGGTTTGTATAAAACACACGGAAATTCTTTAAATTTTGTAGTATTAGGAGCCGGAGTATCATATAATTTGGGTATCTCTGTTGAATCCGGAGAATCAATATCACTATGGATTCCGAATCGTAAAAGCATACAAATATTAAATCCTGAACAATCCTTTAATATAATTAATCTTATTCCTGCCGGAGTGATTTCAATTGATGCCGAATTTGATACCAAATACATTATTAGCTCTTTGGAAACAATTCGTAAATTTACTGACAGAGACAGTGTTACGGTAAGTTCTATAGAAATTAAAATAGAAAACCCTTCAGATATTCAGAAAATAAAGAAGGATATAAAAAATATTCTCGGAAATAATTATTATGTAAAAGATATTTATGACCAATTTGATGTTTATAAGGTTATGAAATCAGAACGGCTGGCTGCTTTTATAATTATGTTATTTATAATATTAATTGCATCTTTCAGTATTATTGGTTCCGTTACTATGCTTATAATTGAAAAACAAAAAGATATCTTTACATTGTTAAGCATAGGTTCTGAATTAAGCTCTATAAAAAAGATATTTTTTACAGAAGGTCTTTTAATAACTATGACCGGAGGAATTATCGGAATTATTTTGGGAGGATTATTAAGTTATGCTCAACAATATTTCGGAATTGTAACTTTTCCTTCAGACGGATATTATATTGTTGATGCATATCCGGTTGATGTAAAAATAATTGATTTTGTTATAACATTTATATCAGTAACATTAATCGGATCAATAATTTCATTATATCCTGCATCAAGAATTAAATCCAAATTAACGATACAGGTTTAACTAAAATAAGTTAAGTTGTTTTTTAGCTTGTGAATAGAAATTTTCTAATCGTTCTGCTGCCTGTTCCAATATATCATCTGTCTTGGCAAAACAAAATCTTAAGGTTTTTGTATTTTCATCATTATGATAAAATGAAGACATCGGAACAGCTGCTATACCAAATTTTTTAACCAAACGTTCTGCTAATTGAAAATCTGTTTCATCAGTTAATGTATTAAAATTAACGGCTTGGAAATATGTTCCGGATGCGGGAACAACATCAAAACCAATTTTAGTCAACATATCATTAAAAAAATCTCTTTTCTCTTGATAAAAATCTGATAAACTCAGATATTCTTCTTCTCTTTTAATAAATTCAGCAAGGGCATATTGTACGGGTGTATTTACGGCAAAAACAGTAAATTGATGAACCTTTCTGATCTCACTCATTATTTTTTCGGGTGCCATACAGTATCCTACTTTCCACCCTGTTGCATGATACATTTTTCCGAATGAATAAACCAAAATACTACGATCGGCAAGTTCCGGATATTTTGCAATACTGTTATGATTTTTTCCGTCAAAAACTATATGTTCATATACCTCATCACTTAAAATTAAAATATTTGTTCCTGATACAACTTTTTTCAAACTTATCATATCTTCTTCTGAAAACACTTTCCCTGTGGGATTATGAGGAGTGTTAATAATTATTAAGCGTGTATTAGAATTTACGCCTTTATTTACTTCTTCCCAATCAATTAAATAATCCGGTTGTTTTAATTTAATATATACAGGACGACCTCCGTTAAGTTTTACAACAGGAGCATAACTGTCATAAGCCGGTTCAAAAATAATAACTTCATCGCCTTCACGTACAATTGTTGAAATTGCAGAATGTAGCGCTTGTGTTCCCCCGGCAGTTATAGTTATTTCAGTATCCGGATTATATTTTCTTGAATATTGTTTTTCTGTTTTTTTTGATAATTCATTTCTTAATTCCGGAACTCCCGGCATGGGTGCATATTGATTGAATCCTTCACTCATATACTTATTTACCAGTGAAATAAGGTCATTTGATATCTGAAAGTCAGGAAATCCTTGAGACAGGTTTACAGCATTGTATTCCTTTGCCATAGAGGTCATTACGGCAAAGATTGAAGTCTTAATATTCGGCACTTTAGATTTTATCATCTGAAAAAATTTAGAACCGCAAATGTAAAAAAATATCTTTCTTGAAAAATATTTTTTTTACAAAAATCTGTTTTTACTCTTTATTTACTTGAAAATAAAAAAATGAATAGTTGTGCCTGATTGCTGTATTCAGAATTAACCGTTTTTAATTTTCATTGATAATATCTCATTAATGATTTTTTGATTAATTCCATTAATTCCATTAATTTCATTTTTATTGCCTGTGAATTCGAAAGATTTTATAAGATATTTTCCTTTAAATAAATTAACTTTAAGATTGATTTTATCTCCTGTAACTTTATATTGGCCTCTTAACTTGTAAGCAGACGGGAAATTACGTGTTTCAATCAGTATTAAGGGAGCATCGTTGCCTTTTGCCGTTAATTCACGAAATTTTTCATCAATGCTTTCGCTTAAATCCAAATAATCATCAAAACTTTCGGCGTCTTGAAATATTGATAATATGAATATGGGTTTACTGTCTGCTAATGGAATTAATTCTCTGTCTTCAGAATTTAATTCTCCTATTTCAAAACTTTCAGCTCCTTCTTTAAATTTCCCTTCAATATACGGGCTGAAAATCACAGGATCTTGTATGCCTCCTAAGCCTGATGCCAAATCAGGTACACGGTTTTTTGCACGTTGAAACCAAAGCATTACATCAACAAACTTACCTTCTTTTAGTGAAGCTCCTTTTAATCCTTCAAGCAAACTGTATGTTAAAATACCTTGCCCGAATTGATTACTTTCATAACTGACGGCATCCGCAGTACTGCCGGTTATTATATGCATTCCTGTTCTGTCTCTCATACGATCTAATGCTCTTATAGTACCTGAAGACATATCACGACTTGCCATTAAATTTTCAACGGCTTTTCCGGAATGACATGCATCAATGATCAAGACTTGCTTATTTGCGGGGAGTTTGTTCATTAATTTAATAATATCGGAACCGGCTAAAGTTTCTTTTTCTCGAATGGACTGGTCTGAATATGCAGAAAGTTCGTTTGAATGTGCGTCTTGTGTTAAATAATAGAAATCACCGCCGTCACCTTCCGAATCTATATTCATACCGTGTCCGGCAAGATAAACTATAACAATATCATCTGCTGTAACATCATATCCTATCTGTTCAAAAACTTTTTTAAAGTTATCTTTAGTAACTTTTCCGTTTATCATCTTCATCTCATCTGATAAAGGCGAAGTGAATAAATAAGTATGAACTTTATCTTCACCGAATAATCTGTTTGCTGCTATTTGCAAACTTGTTGCAATATCTCTCGCATCTTTTGCTGCAAAACGTAAATTAAGGCCGGAATTATAATATTCGGAAGTTCCTATTGAAAGGATATAAACATCAGGGATTAAGTTTTTGTCATAAACATCTTTTTCCGGCGGGGTATATTTGATAATCTCCGGACGGCTGATAATATAATTTTCACCGTTATATGCTCTTACACTGATAATATTTTCTTTATTCGGTAATAAATATCTTTCAAATCCGGTAATATCAATTGATATCCGGATACTGTCTTTTTCTTTTATGATCTTTATGTCATTTTCAGTTTTATAAATTGAGGAATATCTTCTTGCATCTTCAATAATTTCTTTACTGTTTATAAAAATTCGAATGCGGCCAATGCCACCGGTTTGGTTGTTTTTTATTTTAATATCAATTTTGCCGTGTAATATCGGTAACAACTCTATATGAGGTGGTAATTTGATATTATTAAAACCGTGTACATCTCTCAGTTCTTCTCCCTTAAGGATCTTTCTTAACAAACCGGGTTCATAATAACGATCTTTCAATTGGTTCAATTCAACAATATCTAAACCGATTACATAGTGCATTTTACTCATCGCTCCGGAAGAAGCGTCAAACAGGCCTCCGGGAGAATGAACGACCCAGTCGACACTATCGACAATCATAATCGTTGCTAATTCTTCATTAGTTTTTGCCGACCATATTTTAGCTGTATAATCTTTTGAAACCGAAAAAATAAATCTTCCGTCTTTACTGAAATTAACAAATGAAACACCGTTTGTAAAATCCTTAAAGTTATGTTCAAGTTTACCTGATGAAACATTCCAAAGCTTCATGGTATTATCATCAGAACCGGAAATGATATAATCTTTAGCTATGTCAAAAGCTACATTAGAAATTTCTCCGGTATGGCCTGCAAGCGTTTTTAAAATATGATTATTGCGTGAATCGTATAAAATGATTTTATGATCTTCAATTCTGTATTCTAAATACTTTTTATCGCTTGTAAGAATATTCTCAATCGATTCCGATTTTATCTCATTATACTCTTCTTTGCTTAATATTTTAATCCTGTTATTTAAAGACAACTCCCAAATTCTTTCTGTATTTTCTCTGTATCCGAAATCTAAAATTTCTCCGATATCTCCTATAATAAAAAAACTACCGTTCAGATCAGAATCTACAGACTTTATTTCATTACCGTGACCTGAAAATGTTTTAACTTCTTTATAGTTTTCAACATCCCATTCTTTAATATCAATCAAGGATAATCCGGTCACAAACTTCTTTCCGTCAGGGCTAAATGCCAATGATTCAACGCACCAACTATCAAAAATATTAAGAATATTTCCGGTTTCTATATCCCATAGCTTTGTTATACATGCGTGTCCCGTAGTAACACCGGAAGCATCAAAATAAGGTGTCCCCGTAATAAAATGTTTACCGTCGGGACTGTATGTCACATCATTTATTTCCCAATGACCTTTATATGTCTTTATGATATTTCCGGTCTCAATATCCCATAACCATGCTTTATTGCTGTATGTAGTTGATATAAATCTTTTTTTATTTGGTCCGATTGATAATGAACTTACTTGATGTATATGTCCTTTATAATATCTTATTATTTCCCCGTTTGTTAAATCCCATAAAATAATCTTTTGATCTGTATAACCTGCTGATAAAAATGTATCGTTTGTAATAAAATTAACAGAAGCAATTTTGCATTTATGCTCTGTAACCTTTATCTTTTGTTTCCCTGTTGCAATATCCCAAACTATAATGTTTTGATCTTCAGAACCGGAAACGAAGTATTTTCCGTTTGGACTGAATGAAATTGTCGTTATTTTATCTGAATGGCCTTTAAAACAGGTAATTTCATTTCCGGAACGGATATCCCACAATTTAATTTCACCGTTATTTGCCCCGGACAAGATATATTTCCCGTCAGGACTAAAGCTTACTACATTTACCGGAGAATTATGCCCTTTAAATGTTTTGATCTCTTTACCGGACTCTGCTTTCCAAAGTTTTATACTCTCATCATTTGATCCGGATAACAAATAATTTCCGTCAGGACTGTAACAAACCGAATTAACAATATCGGTGTGTCCCAAAGGTAATACCATGTTTGGTTTTATATTCTTTTCTTTTGCTCCTTTGATTTTCAACAAACTCACTATTTGATCATATTTTTTTGATTTGGCAAGATACAATGGTGTATTACCCTTAATATCAGCTAAATTGACATCTACACCATTTTTAATTAATAATTCCGCATAATCGGGTTTACCTGATAATAAAGCATAAAACAAGAGCGATTCTCCTTTGAAATTTCGAATATTTATATTACCAAGTTTAACATTCTTAGTGAAAAAAAATTTATGATCATCCAAGATTGCTTGATGTAAAACAGACTGACCTTCTGCATTTATTAATGAAAGCAATTCAGGATCTTTCTTTAACAATTTATTTAATTCCTTAAACCTGTTTAACTTATACAACGGGAATATTTTAAATTTCTCCGGATCTTTTAAAAATAATGATACTTCTCCGGAACCAAAATTATCAGCAATTGTATTTGCATTATGGTCGTTTACTTCCTCTATATTTATATCAGCTCCGGATTCATACAGCAGAAAAGCCGGCTCTAAATTATTATGTTGAGCAGCAACATGCAGTGGTGTATATCCGTTTTTATCTTTTACATTAAGATCTGCACCGGACTTTATTATAAGTTTAACCGTTTCATATGCATTCTCGTGTCTTGCTGCAAAATGGAGAGGAGTGTAACCGGGAAATTCCTTATCTCTCTCTTGAACCTTTTGATTAATATCAGCACCTTCTTTAATAAGAAGTTCAGCAAGTTTATAATTATTATTCTCAATAGCATAATGTAGTATGGGATATGATGAATCAGAAAAAAAATACTCCGATGATTTAATCTGTATATCTGCTTTATTATCAATAAGTAAATTAACAAGCTCAAGATTGTTATTACGAACAGCTATTGATAACGGAGTAAATCCTTTACTGTCTTTTGCATTGATATCAGAACCATTCTTTAACAGTAAAGCTGTGTAATCATAATGATTTTTTTCTACGGCAAAATGTAGTGCTGTGTATGCTAAAAAATAACCTTCTGTAACCGGAATATTAACATCTATACCGGTTTCTATTAATAACTCAATAAGATCAAAATAATCTTCTTTTAGTGAAAAACATAATAGCGTAAAATTCTTTTTATAAATATAATTTACATCAGCTCCGTTTTCAATTAATAATCTTGCTGTTTCCGTAAATTTATTTTTTACTGCAATACTCAAAGGTGTCGTATCATCATTATTAAGAACATACACATCAGCATCTTTTTCAATGAGAATTTTACACATATCGAAATTATTGTTAATGACCGCATAACTTATAGGTGTATAATTTCTAAAATATTCCGGATTAGTTTCTGCACCATTTTCAATCAACAATTCTGCCATATCATAATATTCTTTTTTAATGGCATATGTTAAAAGTTTATAGCCGTCTATTTCTGCATTAACATCCGCTCCGTTTTCAATTAAAAGCTTTACATCTTTAATTTCATTATTTCTTACAGGATAGTATAACAATTCTCTGTTAAATTCAATATTATCATTAATTACAGCTCCGTTTTCAATCAAAAACTTTTTCATCTCATAATAACTACAATGAAGTATTGGAGGTTTGCCATTATTATCTTTTGAATTTACATCTGCCCCACTTTCAATAAGTAATTTTGCTATATTGACATTTGTGCAAAAATGTAAAGGAGTATAACCTTTAAGATTCTTTTGGGTGACATCAGCACCTGCTTCAATCAGTAATTTTATGATTTCAGGACTATAATGTTCACTTCGAAAAGCAGTAAGAAGTGGTGTATCACCCGACCAGTCCGGAGCATTCAAATCAGCACCATGTTCAATGAAAAGCTTTACAACCTCAAACTCTGCTCCGCTTGAACATGCTGAATGTAAGGGGGTTATATTTTCCGAAGAGTTCGCATTAACATCGACACCCTTTTCTAACAATAATTTTGCAGTTTTGTAAAATATAACCCAATGTAAAGGATTATAACCATTTGTAGTTTTTACCGAGACATTTGCTCCATTATCAATCAACAGTTTAGCAAACTCAAATGATTTTTTATTTAACACAGCACTAAATAAAGGTGTTTCACCTATATTATTTTTTACATTGATGTTTATTCCCTTTTCAATAAGCTGTTTTGCCATTTCAAAACCGTTTTCATTTTCACAACATAAATGCAGAACAGAATTATCACTGTACCCTCCGGTAACATTAATATCGGCATCATTTTCTATCAAAAATTTTGCAGTAGTTAATGACTTATCATTCTCACATGCTAAAATCAAGGGGCAGTCTCCGTTTTCTGAAATAACATTTATTAATGCACCTTTTTCAACGAGGAACCTGACTGTATTAAAGCTGTTATCTTTTCGGCATTCTATTATTAGTGGTGTATTTCCCTGATTATCTTTAAGATTAATATCAGCATCATTTTCTATTAGAAATTTTGCCGTTTTTAATGACTTATCTTTTTCGAATGCTAAAATCAAAGGGCTGTCTCCGTTTTCTGAAATAACATTTATTAATGCTCCTTTTTCAACGAAGAACTTGACTGTATTAAAACTGTTATCTTTTCGGCATTCTATTATTAGAGGTGTTTCGCCTTTTTTATTTTTTGCATTAATATCTGCTCCCTTTTCAATGAGCAGTTTTAAAAGATTAATATTTTTTTCACTTTCACATGCTATATGTAACGCAGTGTTATCACCGTAGTCTTTTATATTTATATCAGCTCCCATTTCAATTAGGAGTATAGCGGCATTAAGATTACCGTATTTTTTACATGCTACAATTAACGGACTGCCTTCGGAAGAATTTCGCGCATTTATATCTGCTCCCTTATCAATAAGCAATTTAATAATTTCATTTGTACTGTCTTTTTGACAAGCAAAATGTAAAGGTGTTTCTTTTTGATAATATTCACCATTGACATCTGCTCCTTGTTCAATTAATTCCTTTACACGATCTAAATCATTTGATTGAAAAGCGGAAAAAAGATCATTTGTCAGCACATCTTGTTGAGCAAAAACTGCAAAGATAAATTGCAATGTCAGGATTAGTGTTATTGTTAGTTTTTTCATTTTTATAATTTTTTGGTAATTTCTTGTATTTTATCAGAAATAAGAGCTAAAAGATAATATAAAATTAATATAAATACAATTTTTTTTGATTGTTGCGTAACAGGTTTATACACACGTTAATAAAATTTTGAAAGAAAACATAAAATATGAGTTTCAACTTTATTGAAGATTTTAAAGTCTATCTCGTGACAACCCGGAATAATTCAACTTATAATACTTTTAGACCGAATACACAATAAACAAATCCATGCAAATATCTAAATATGACAATTATCATTTGCATTAAAATATTTCATTTTTATTTTTGTATAAAATTATAATAA
>JAUVIG010000597.1 GCA_030592825.1 Chlorobiota bacterium
GCAGGTGATATTTTAATTATAATTGCAATTCCGGAACAATTTGCTTTTGGTGTCTGAATAATTTGCCGGCAGATGAAAAATTTTAACTTTTTGACAGGGACTTTGAATTAATAAAAGAAGCTCAATATAGGATATACTTAATTGACAGACAAAATTATCCGGATTCAATTATATTATTAAAAATAAAATCATAAGATTATGAAAAAACTACTGACAACATTATTAGTACTGACAGCATTTTGTTCAGCCGGTTTTGCATATTCCGGTGAAATAGTTAAATCTTTCAGTACACAAGGCAGTTATCCTACAGGACTTTGTTTTGACGGAAAAAATCTTTGGCTTGCTGACAGAGGAACCGATAAAATTTATTGTATAAACCCGGAAACAGGTGAACTTATTCGGCAAATAGAATCGCCTGCATATTGGCCCATGGGATTAGCATGGGACGGAAAACATCTGTGGAATGCCGATTACAGGGGCAGAACAGATAAGTCTGAAGATTTAGACGGAATGATTTTTAAAATAGATCCAAAAGACGGAACAATACTAAAAACTTTACGTGCCCCCTCGAAAAGCCCTAAAGGGCTGACATGGGACGGTAAATATCTTTGGTGTGTTGATGATAAAGCAGATAAAGTTATTCAATTTAGTCAAGTTGACGGTACTACTATTAAATCTTTTAAATCACCGGCAAAAGATCCGACAGGAATTACTTTTGACGGTAAATATTTATGGATTTCTGACAGGCAAACAGATGAAATTTATATGCTTGATCCTAAAACAGGTTTTGTAATTGTTATTTTGGATGCTCCGGGAAACTATGTACACGGATTAGCAGTTAATAATAATAAATTATGGGCTGTAGATTTTGAAGATGATAAAATTTATCAACTAAAAATAAGAGACTCTGCAAAATTCATTCGCAAAGATAAACAATTACACAAAGTAACTTTTAATCATAATGTTACTTGCTACGGACCGGGAAAAATTAAAACATTAAATGTAAACATAGCTTTACCTGACAACAGGGATAATCAGACACTTTTAGACGAAATAAGCTACAATATAAAGCCGAATAAGATTTTAACTGATAAATGGGGACAAAAAACAGCATTGTTTTCATTTACAGATATTAAACCCGGAGAAAAAACCGAAATACAGGTTGTTACTGTATTTGAAACTTATAACGTTCGCTATTTTATTTATCCTGAAAATGTTGGTTTGTTAGAAGATATACCAAAAGATATTAAAGAGAAATACCTGGTTGATGATGAAAAATATCAAATAAACAGTATAATAATTCAAGAAACAATTAAGCAAGTTGTCGGAAATGAAAAAAATCCCTATTGGATAATGCGAAATATCTATCAATATTTAATCGGTCATTTGCATTATCTTATGGATGGTGCATGGGATACTGCTCCTACTGTACTAACAAACGGACACGGTTCATGCTCTGAATATTCTTTTGTCTTTATTGCTCTTTGTAAAGCCGCCGACCTTCCGACGAGGTATGTTGGTTCAACATGGGACAGAAAGGATCTTGCCTATATGGATGATGTATATCATCGATGGGTTGAAGTTTATTTGCCGAATTACGGCTGGATACCAATCGACCCGACACACGGAGACAGAACTATACCGCGGGATCAGGCATATCCTATCGGACTTGTTCATAATTCAGCACTTATCACAACACAATCAGGCGGAGGTTCATCAACAATGGAATGGACATATAACAGTAATGAAAATTATATTACCGAACCAAAAACTAATATCAATATAACAAGTTATGCAGATTGGGATAAGACAGATATCAAAACTATTAAAGATAAAAAGTGATAATGCAGAAAATTAAAAAATCATTATAAAATTCAACAGATATGGATAAATTACTTTTATTATTAATTACAACAATTTTTATAGGATCATGTTCAAATAAAGATAATAACATGAAGAAAGATTATCCCGTTAAACCGGTAGCCTTTACAAACGTAATATTTACAGACAATTTCTGGCTCCCGCGATTAGATACAAACAGAATTATTAGTATTCCCTACGATTTTAAAAAATGTGAAGAGACCGGCAGAATAGATAATTTTGCAATAGCCGGAGGCTTGCAGGAAGGTTCTTTTACAGGAATCAGGTATAATGATTCTGATGTTTTTAAGGTAATAGAAGGAGCATCATACTCGTTAAATATCCATCCTGATCCGGAATTAGAAAAGTATTTAGATGATTTAATTGTAAAAATTGCGGCAGCACAGGAAGACGACGGTTATTTATATACTTGCAGAACTATAAATCCCGACAGCTTACCCTCATATACAGGAGAAACAAAATGGTCGCAATTAAAAGACAGTCACGAACTTTATAATATCGGACATATGTACGAAGCAGCTGTTGCATATTATTTGGCAACCGGTAAAAAATCTTTATTAGATGTAGCAATTAAAAGTGCAAATCTAATTGA
>JAUVIG010000064.1 GCA_030592825.1 Chlorobiota bacterium
ACGAATATCGTAAAGAACTAATGTGCAAAGCATTCAACCACACTGCTGATTATGATGCAATGATAGCACAAGCAATGGATGCTCAAATTGATAAAATCTCTTTCAGATTAAACTTTAAAGAAGGTAAAACATTGCGTTACGGCGAAAATTCGCATCAAAAAGCATATTTTTTCAGAATGAAAGAAGCTGAAAACACATATCATGATATGAATATTTTGCACGGTAAAGAATTGTCATTCAATAATATATTAGATATTTCGGGAGCAGTTAATTCCGTAAAAGATTTAAAAAGAACAGCCTGTTCGGTAGTAAAACATTCAAACCCGTGCGGATTGGCAGAAGGCAATAACCAAAGACAAGTTTTGGAACAAGCTTGGCAAGGCGACCCGATTTCTGCATTCGGCTCAATTATAGCCTTTAATACAACACTATCTAAACAAACGGTTGAGTTTTTTGAATTAACAAATAAAGATAAATCAAAACGAAAATTTATTGAGGTTATCATAGCACCAAAGATTGAAAAAGATGCTTTGGAATATTTGCAACATCATAAAAACCTGCGTGTTATAGAATACAATATGACTAAACTTCCCGAATATAAAGATTTACGTTTTATTAACGGAACTTTATTAAGTCAAGATATTGATAATAAGTTATATGAAAAATTAGAAAACGTAACTGAAACAAAACTTGATACCGAAAAAAATAAAGCAATTATTGAATTCGGCTTAAATACAATCAAGAATATTAAATCCAATGCAATTGCAATTATCAGAGAAAAAGAAGGTAATTTACATTTAATGGGAATGGGAGCAGGTCAGCCTAACAGACTAATCTCAACTGAATTAGCACTGTCAAAAGCAAAAGATTTCATTATGCAAGATTTCATAGGAAAAGAAGAAGATTTTGAAACATTTTATAAAGATGAAATAAAAGATGCCTTTTTAATTTCAGATGCCTTTTTTCCTTTTGCAGATAATGTTGAATTGGCAGCAGAACAAGGAATTAAAAACATCATTCAACCCGGAGGCTCAATTCGTGATAAATCTGTGATTGAAACTTGTAATAGGCTGGGAGTGAGTATGGTATTTACGGGAGTTAGGCATTTTAAACATTAAATTACACCTCGTAGAGGTAAAATATTGATAAAAAGAGAATTATATTAATGATAAGCACCTCGTAGAGGTGAGATATTGATAGATAGAAGAATAATCGAAGAAATTATATCGCCTCAATAGAGGCGAAACATAATGTTGCAAATATTTTTTTCTGTCAATATATACCACCTACAGCGGTAGCAATAAAGAGATGAATATAAAATATAACAGCACTTCGTAGAAGTGAAATAATGATAGAGAAATGGAATAGTATTTTATATTGCCTCAATAGAGGCAAAATATAACCGGTTTTAATAATTTTATCAATATTTACCACCTAACGGCGGTTTTCAACACAAATAAAATTACAATTATGGCAAACGTTTATTATCAAATCTCAATGCAACTCGTTTTTGCAGTTAAAAACAGAGATGCATTAATTAAGCCTGACTTTAGGGATACATTGCACAAATACATTGGAGGAATATTGAAAAATCAAAAACATAAACCTCTGGCAATTAATTCAATGCCTGACCATATCCATATCTTTTTCGGAATGCACCCTTGCGATTTACCGGCATTAGTCAGAGATTTGAAATCTGACACATCACTCTATATAAATGAGAATAAATTGTCAAAGCACAAATTCAATTGGCAAAAAGGTTATGGTGCATTTTCATACAGTATGTCTCACAGAGATAATGTAATAAAATATGTCCAAAATCAACAAGAGCATCACAAAAAAACAACATTTAAAGAAGAGTATTATAATTTTTTGAAAAAATTTGAAGTCGAATATAACGAAAAATATTTATTCGATTTTTTTTAGAATACTTCATAAAGGTGAAATATTGATAAAAAGAGAATAATAATAACAAACACCTCGTAGAGGTGAGATATTGATAGGAAAGATAAACGAAGAAATTATATCGCCTCTATTGAGGCGAAACAGAATGTTGTGAATATATTTTTTATCAATATTTACCACCTATGGCGGTTATAAAAAAATAAATATTTAATCAACAGAAAATATTTAATCATGCAAAAAACATTAGAAAAATTCGAAAGTCCGCAATTAAAGAAACTTCATGCCGGCAAAGTCAGAGACAGCATACGTATTAATGAAAAAAGACGAATGATAGTTGTAACAGACAGAATTTCTGCATTTAACAAGAATCTTGAGAATAGTGCCATTCCTTCAAAAGGCGGCGTTCTTAACAGTTTAACAAACTTTTGGTTCAAGAAAACAGAAGATATCATAAGCAATCATTTAATTGAACAGATTGATGATAACATAAGTTTGGTAAAGGAAGCCGAACCTGTCAGAGTAGAGATGATTGTAAGAGCATATCTCACAGGTTCTATGTGGAGAGGGTATAAAGCCGGAGGCAGAATTTTCAGCGGTGTTGAAGTTGAAGACGGTTTAACAATGAATAAAAAATTCCCGAAATCGATTTTAACTCCAACAACTAAAGATGAATTTGATTCTGAAATCACTGAAAAAGAAATTATTAATTCCGGATTAGTCGATGAAAAGACCTATCAAAAGATGAAAGATATATCATTGAAGTTGTTTGCTTATGGTTCTGATTATCTGTCTGAAAAAGGTATTATTTTGGTCGATACTAAATATGAATTCGGATTTTATGAAGGTGAACTGATATTGATTGATGAAATTCACACACCTGACTCTTCAAGATTTTGGAAGAAAGCTGATTACGACAAGTCACCTGAAGATGTAGTTCAAGCAGATAAGGAATTTGTAAGACAATGGATGTTGAAGAATAAAATCAAAGGGAAAACGCCAAATGTACTACCGAAAGAAGTTATTGAGGAAACATCTAAACGATATAAGGAGATTTATAAAGATATAACCGGTGAAGATTTACCGCAGTCAAATATTGATGTAACAAGCAGAGTGTATCATAATTTAGTAAACAAAGGTTTCATTAAAGCCGGATATGTAGCGATGATAATGGGTTCAAAATCAGACCTTAAACATGCAGAAAAAATTAAATCTCATTTAGAAAAATTTGATATTGATATTGAAATGCGAATAATATCTGCACATAAAAACAGTGAACGATTGGTACAAGTAGCAGAGCAATTTAATCACAGCATTGAGCCGATTGCAGTAATTGCAATTGCCGGACGTTCCAACGGACTCGGCGGAGCATTAGCAGCAAACTTAAATGTTCCTGTTATCAATTGTCCGCCCTTTACAGGAAAAGATGATATTATGTTGAACATCAACTCATCATTAATAATGCCGTCTAACACACCGGCAGTAACCGTTGTACATCCTGATAATGCAGCATTGGCAGCAATCAGAGCATTAAATATACCACAATTCAAACAACAAATGGCAAAAGATATTCATGAGATGAAAGAAACTTTGATTAAGGATGACGGGGAGATTAGGAATTAATGAAGTAGTCGCAAAGCGATGAACTATTTGTAGCCCTTGACGGAAGTCATGGGTAGTGATAATAAATGAGTTATAAAAGTCCCGGAGGGACGAGCTTAATATTTTACAAAAAAAAGATGCTTAAAAAAGATTATATTGATGAATATTATATTGACTTATGAAACAAAAAATGGGAAGACATTGTTAATTTTATTGAAAGTTATTTCGGCAATAATATCAAGTTCAATTTTAAAGAATGGAATGTAAAGTTAAATAAAGTTTTATGAATAAAGTAAAAGAAATAATTGAAAATTTTGAAAAACAAATACAAGTATGGAGCGAAAATGTGAAATATCAGGGCATTGACTTTATCTATAATAATGACTTAAATTATTTTAAGGAAAATAAAAATGATATTAAATATATTCTTGTTGGTGATAATCCCGGAAATATCGAAGCTGATAAAAAAAGATATTTAGTAGGTCCGGCAGGAATATCAGCAAGAATATTTTTTGAAAGATATTTGGTTGATAATTTTAATAAAGAAGTATTGGTTTTAAACAAAACGCCTATTTATACTAATGTTACGGACGGACTTGAAGAAATAAAAACTGATGATATTATAAAAGAAACACAGATTTTTATGGTTGAAATGATTAGAACCTTATATTGTAAATTAAAAGTTCCTATTATAATAACAGGATATTCTAATGGAATAATAAAAAGAAAAGGAGTGTTTAAAATAAACAACAAATCTCTACATTATTTTTTTTCAGAATTTGTATCAATATTTGATAAAAATGATGACTTTTTTATAATACCTCATTTTTCAAGAGGTATGTTTTTTAACGCTATAGATATTGATAAATTAGAAAACATAAAGGAAGAAGTTTTATTTAATTTAGGAAAGGAAAATAAAGATATGTTTGTTAAAGGAGTAATGCTTTAAATATTTATGTATTTTCTCTCTAAAATTACGTAATATTATTAAATCCATCGAATTTGATGCGTTAAGAATTAACATTAAACAACAATGAAAAAAAATAAAATCAATATTCAAGGTACAGAGATAATGCTTTTCACCGAAAATGAAAATGATTTTATTTCAATAACCGATATTGCGAAATATAAAAACAAGGAAACAACAGGTTTGGTTATTTCACATTGGTTACGAGCAAGATACACTATTGAATTTATGGGGTTTTGGGAGCAAATGCATAATCCTGATTTTAATGTTACCGAATTCGGTAATATTAAAAATCAATCAGGCTCAAATAGTTTTGTATTAACAGTAAAACAATGGGTTGAGAAAACTAATGCAATAGGAATTATATCAAAAGCTGGAAGATACGGCGGAACTTACGCTCATAAAGATATTGCATTTGAATTTGCTTCATGGATATCAGCAGAATTTAAGTTGTATTTAATAAAAGAGTTCCAACGGCTTAAAGAGATTGAAACCAATCAATACAATCTTGAATGGAATGTGAAAAGAATATTAAGCAAAACAAATTATCATATTCAAACTGATGCTGTTAAGAATTTTATTTTACCTGAAAAGAACTACGAAAAAGACAAAGAATGGATTGTTTATGCAGAAGAAGCAGATTTGCTGAATGTTGCTCTTTTTAATTGTACTGCAAAAGATTGGAGAGAAGCAAATCTTGAACTTTCAAATAATATGAATATCAGAGATATTGCAAGTATAAACGAATTAGCAGTATTATCAAATCTTGAAAGCCTAAATGCAGAAATGATAAAAAGTAAAATTATCAAAGAAAAAAGGTTTGAAAAATTAAATGAGATTGCAAATTATCAACTTAATGTATTGAATGAAAAAGACTTCATGAAATCACTTAAAAAGTTAGATGATAAAGTATATACTGAAAAACAGAAAAAATTGAAATAAAATTACAATGAAACAATCCAAAAATATAGCAATAATCGGAGCCGGCGGCAGAGAACACGCATTAGCCCGGAAATTTGCTCAAACATTGACTTGGGAAAATGTGTTTACACTTCCGGGTAACGGCGGAATTCCGAACAGTCATATGGTGAATGTAAATGATTTTGAGGAACTTGAGCGGTTTTGTATGTGCAATTCTGTTGAAATGATTTTTGTTGGTCCCGAGCAGCCGTTAGCAGCCGGTATTGTGGATTATTTTAAGGGGAAAGATATTAAAGTCTTCGGGCCTGATAAACATTCGGCAAAGTTAGAAGCATCAAAGATATTTGCAAAGCAGTTTATGCAAAAATACAATATTGCAACTGCCGGATTCGAGATTTTCAATAATTTGAATGATGCTAAATATACAATCGCAAAAAAACTTGGTGATTTAGTCATTAAGTTTGACGGTTTGGCAGCCGGTAAAGGAGTTTTTGTCTGTTCAACCGTTGATGAAGCAAATGATGCATTGCAAGAATTAGAAACAGCTTACGGAAAAGAGCTTGATTTTATTATTGAAGATAAAATTTCCGGAGATGAGATATCCATTATCGGTTTTACTGACGGTAAGAGCATAAAGCTGTTACAAGCCTCACAAGACCACAAACAATTGTTAGACGGTGATAAGGGCCCGAATACCGGCGGAATGGGAGCATACAGTCCGATAAGCGGTATCAGTGAAGATTTGATGCAAAAGATACAAGATAAAATTATTAATCCTACTTTGAAAGGTATTCAAGCAGAGCAAATGGATTACAAAGGAGTTATCTACTTTGGTATTATGGTGAAAGATGCCGAGCCGTATCTGCTTGAATATAATGTTCGCTTCGGCGACCCGGAAACAGAAGTATTATTGCCGGCTTTAAAAAATGATTTGTACGAGATTGTAACCGCATGTTTGTCAGGAGAATTAGATAAGATTAAGTTTGAATTTGAAAACGCTTATTTTGCAGATATAGTTTTAGCATCAGGAGGTTACCCAAAATCTTACGATAAAGGATTTGAGATTAAGGGCTTGGATGATGTTTCAAAAGATACATTGATTTTCCATGCCGGAACTAAAAAAGAAGACGGAAAAATTCTCTCAAGCGGCGGGCGAGTTTTGAACATTGTTTGCAAAGGTAAAACTTTAAATGAGGCATTGGAAAATGCTTATAATGAAGTAAATAAAATCAATTTTAAAAATATGTATTTTAGAAAAGATATTGGGAAAAGAGTTAATAAATATTTAATTAGCCGTTTTAACTCACTTAAAAGCTAAATATCTGCATGATTGTAATTATTGGGTGTTGAAAAGTAAAAATATATATTATGACAAAGATTAAAAAGATAAAAATAGAAAATAATATTATCTCAATAACACAATTTGATGATGAAGATTATATTTGCCTTACAGATATGGCAAAAGCAAAACAAGGAGATAACAGGGCGGCAGATATAATTAAAAACTGGTTAAGAACAAGAACAACAATTGAATTTTTGGGAACATGGGAAAAATTATACAATCCAAATTTTAAAGTGGTCGAATTCGACCACTTTAAAAGTGAAGCCGGGTTACATACTTTTGTATTGAGTCCCAAACAATGGACAGAAAAAACAAATGCAATCGGAATATTTTCAAAATCAGGCAGATATGGCGGAACTTATGCACACAGAGACATAGCATTTGAATTTGGTGCGGCTGTTAGTGCAACTTTTAAACTGTTTTTAATAAAAGAATATCAACGTTATAAGATTATTGAAAGCAATCAATACAATCTTGAATGGGACGTGAAAAGATTATTAAGCAAAGCGAATTATCATATACAAACAGATGCCGTTAAAAAACATATTTTGCCTGAAAAAGATTATGAAAAAGAAAAAAAATGGTTAATTTATGCTGAAGAAGCAGACTTATTAAATGTAATCCTATTTAACTGCACTGCAAAAGATTGGCGAGAAGTTAATCCCGAACACACAAAGCAGAGATTAAATATTCGTGATTTTGCAAGTATCAATGAATTAGCAGTATTATCAAATCTTGAAAGTTTGAATGCTGTTATGATTAATAATAAAATAAAGAAACATCAAAGATTTAAGGAATTAAAAGAAGTTGCAGAATATCAATTAAATATATTAAATGAACAAAATTCAATGAAAGCTTTGAAAAAACTTTCTGATGATATTTATATTAATCAAAAAAAAATGACAAAAATAATCATCTTCATATCCGGCAGAGGTTCCAATATGGAAGCAATACTGAAAGAAACAAAAAACGGTATTCTTAATGGAATTGCTGAAACGATTTTAGTATTTTCTGATAAAAAAGATGCAATAGGTTTGCAAACAGCAAAAACTTACGGTATTAAAACAGCATCAATTTCTGCAAAAGGTAAGAATAGGGAAGCGTTTGATAATGAGGTGATTGATTCGTTAGAAAATTATAATTTTGATTACATTGTTCTTGCTGGTTATATGAGAATTTTATCCGAAAACTTTGTAAAAACATATAAAAATAAAATCATCAATATACATCCGGCAGATACAAACTTGCATCAAGGATTACATGCCTATGATTGGGCTTTTGAAAATAAGATGAAAAAAACAAAAATTACAGTTCACTATGTGAATGAAGGCGTTGACACCGGAAAAATAATAGCTCAAAAAGAAGTTGATTTATCAGGAGCAAATACTTTGGAAGAAGTTGAAAAAAGAGGACTTGTGGTTGAGCATCGTTTTTATTCGGAAACATTGAGAACAGTATTCAGTCAGCAGTAGGCAGTTTACAGTTATTTAGTTTTATATTTTTTAGAACAATATGGTTATGTCAAATAATACAATAAAAAGAAAAGTCATTTCTTTTTCATATATTTCAAATCTGAATAAGTCAATATTATTAATCAATCCTATTATAGAAAAAGAAGGTTATAAGTTTAGAATATTTTCATTTAAAGAATTTGAAGAAAAGTTCTCTGATTTAGTAAACCTATCTAAAAAATTTAATAAAACGTATTCTGAAAAAATTACTGATAAGAATGAAACAATTAGTAATGAATTAATACATTTAATTCTTCAAAATCCTTATTTTGGAAACAAACCTCTAATAAATGGTGAAATTATTTTTTTACAAAAAATTGATTGTGATATAGAATTAATTAAGAATAATACTGTAACTCCAAATTTTAAAGGTTTTGAAAAGTTAAGACTATTTACAGAAGATATAGTTTTAAAGTTAAGATTGTTTAAAGGTGGGGATATTAAACCTATTATGCAATTTCAAATAGGAAAAGAAGATAATAATATTACATCAAGATTATATCAAAATATCGAATTTGTCTCAATAAAACAGGAATTTATTTTAAACAAAAATGAAATTAATAATTTTGAAGATTTTTATAATCAAAATTTTTCAGAAAATAAGTTAACAAAATTTGCAATATCTAATTTTGAGCTTTCTTATGATGTAAAATATGAGAATCTGAAATTTATAACTTTAATGACTTCATTAGAAAGTTTATTTAATTATAACAAACAGCTTATTGCACATACTGTTTCAAGACACCTTTCAATAATTGTTTCAAATAATCTGGATGAATTTAATGTAAACTATGATAAATTTAAAAAATTATATACATTAAGAAATGATATTGTCCATGGTAATATAATAAAAGAAAATGTACATAAAAAGAATATAGAATTACAATCATTAGTTAGAGAAGCAATTATTAAATGTTCAAAATTAGCCAAGAATAAAGAGAAATTATTTGGTATTCTTAATTCCAAAGGTTTTATTGAGACAAATAAACAGTTAAACAGTTAAACAAATAAACACTAAACAAAAATATGTGCGGAATAGTAGGTTTCATAGGTGAAGAAAAAATAGTTTACGATATAATGTCAGGTTTATTGACCTTGCAACACAGAGGGCAAGACTCTGCCGGCATCGTAACATTTAAAGATATTTTTCATACCAAAAAAGGTCTCGGATTAGTCAATGAAGTTTTTAACGAAAAACATGTTGACCGTCTGTGCGGAAATATCGGTCTCGGGCATGTGCGTTATACAACACACGGTACCGGTGATATTCAAAATGCACAACCGATTACAACAAATTATCCGTTCGGGATTTCAATGGTGCATAACGGCAATGTTACCAATTTCAAAAAAATGAACAAGGCTTTGTATAATGATTATCATGTATTGCCGACTTCATCCAACGATTTGGAAATTTTGCTCTATACATTTGCCGCAGAATTAAAAAGTAAAGATTTAAAAAAAATAAAAGTTGAAGATATTTTTGATGCCGTAAAATTAACCCAAGAAAAACTTGAAGGAGCTTATGCAGTTATCTCTGTTATAGCAAATTACGGGTTGCTTGGTTTTATGGACCCTAACGGTATAAGACCTATGATACTCGGTAAAAAAGTTACAAAAAAAGGTGTTGTATATGGTCTCGCATCCGAAAGTATAACATTTGACCATCTCGGTTACGAAATTATCAGAAATTTAATGCCGGGAGAAATTATTTTTATTGACAACAATCACAAAGTACATTCTACAATCGGACATGCAAAAAAACAACATTTTTGTGTTTTTGAATATATTTATTTTGCAAGAGAAGATTCTGTTTTTTACAAAAAGAATGTTGCAGGAAGACGTGTCAGGATGGGAGAATATATTGCAAAGCAAATAAAAGAAGCCGGATTAACACCTGATGTTGTTATTGATGTTCCGGCATCCGGATATTTTTCTGCATCAGGTTTAGCAGAAGCGTTGGAAATTCCTTATCACAGAGGTTTGGTTAAAAGTAATTATATAGGCAGAAGTTTTATTGCTCCCAAGCAAAGCGAAAGAGAAAATATTGTAAAACAGAAACTTAACCCGATTAAAAAGGCAATTAACGGAAAAAAAATAGTTGTTGTTGATGACTCCATTGTCAGAGGAACAACTTCAAAACGTATTGTGCAGATTTTGAAAAATGCAGGAGCAAAAAAAGTTTATTTTGTATCGGCAGCACCGCCGGTAATTAATCCCTGTGTGTATGGTATTGATATGTCTGCAAAAACAGAATTAATAGCTGCAAATTTGAATATTGAAGAAACTTGCTCTTTTATTGGTGCTGATGCTTTGTTTTATTTCAAACCGGAAAATTTGAAAGATATTTTCGGTGATTTAACTATATGTGATGCATGTTTTACAGGGCATTATCCGGCAGGTAATGTTGAAGAAATGCTCGAAGATATTGAAAATGAAAAAAAACAGATGAGATTATCGTTTCAATAACAGCTCATTCGGATTTGCAATCCGAATGTAAACAGTAGCAGATTTGTAATCTGCATTTTATTGAATAAAAGTACAGAATATAAATACAAGACCATGAGAAAAACAACAATTACAACAATCCTGATTTTACTTTCATTTCTGATTTTCAGTCAAAATAAAACAGCATATGTAGCCGGAAGTTCAGAAGATTATAAAAAATACGGTTTAAAACCCGGAAACATCCCTGAAATTTGGGAAGACGGCATCAGAACAGCAGGTAAAAAAGGAACTTTTGAATGGTGGTATTTTGATGCACATCTCGAAGACGGAACTACCATTGTTATTGTCTTTTATACAAAACCTTTTACGGAAATAAGAAAAGATTTGATTCCTTTTATTTCAATAAATATTGATAAACCTGACGGAACAAGTATTAAAAAGGCTCATTACGGAAAAACAGATGAGTTTTCGGCATCTGAAGACAGTTGTAATATTATTATCGGCAAAAATTATTTCAGAGGCAATTTAAAAAATTATGAAATTTATTTTGAAGACGATGAACTAATAATTGATGCAAAAATTAAACGAACAACTGAAAGTTGGAGACCGAAAACCGGATATTTTATTTACGGAAATCAAGGAAAAGAATTTGCATGGGTAGTGCCTGTACCGCAAGGTAAAGCTGAAATAACATACACACATAAAGACAAAATATATCGTTCAGAAGGTTCATGCTACCACGACCACAACTTCGGAAATTCAAACATGCCTGATGTAATTAACCATTGGTATTGGTCAAGAGCAGAACTTGGTCCGTATAATTTAATTGCTGCCGAACTCATCTCTGATAAAAAATATGATGATATTCCCATTGTTGTTTTTAATCTTTCAAAAGACGGAAAAACTGTTGCTGATAACGGAGAAAACGTCAAGTTGTATCGAACCTACGGAAAGATGCAAACAGCCGGAGAAAGACCTGTAAGTAATGAATTGATGTTTGTTTACGAGGCTGAAAATGAAGAATATAGATATGAATACACACTAATGCGAAAAAAGAATTTAATGGAAGTTAAGATATTGGATGCATTAGTATCAAATAAATTAAAAAGAGGATTGGCAAAGTTAATCACCGGTTTTAACGGAGCATATTATCGCATGTCCGGAACAGCAAATCTCAAAGTTTATAAAAAGAATATTGGTATAGGCGTTTAGGTCGCAATTTTTTATCTTTGCCTCATAATGGCAAAAAGAAATATTTATAAAGGTTTGAATTCAATTAAGTTTAGTCGATATTTTAGAGATGATAATGATTGTTTAGAGTATCTTTCAGCAATTAAATGGTATGACGGATATAAATGCAAACGATGTGATAATAATAAGTATGGTTCCGGCAAGAAATCTTATAATAGAAGATGTACTAAATGTAGATATGACGAAAGTCCAACAGCCGGAACAATGTTTGAAAAGTTAAAATTTCCAATTTTAATAGCATTTCACATTATTTTTAAGATAGGCACAAAGAAGAAAGGAATGTCATCATTAGAATTAAGCCATGAATTTGAACTGCGTCAAAAGACCTGTTGGGCGTTTAAGAATAAAGTACAGCAAGTAATGAAAAGCAGTCTTAAACATCCGTTAACCGGTGTGATCCATGTTGATGAGTTTGTCATAGGAGGACATGAGAAGGGTAAAAAAGGAAGAAGTAAAGGTTTGAAAAAACTAATTGTCCTTGCCCTTGAAATTTTAGAAAATGGTGTTGGTCGTGCTTATGCAGAAGTTATTGAACATTCTTCTGCTGAGGAGTTAGGAGCTTTTTTAAGAAAATATGTTTCCCAAGAGGCAGAAATAATTACTGATAAGTGGCGTGGTTATGCACCATTGAAAAAGGAATTTGTCAATTTAAAACAAATACCTTCAGAGGAAGGAAGCAATTTTAAGGAGTTGCATATACATATTATGAATATCAAAGGTTGGCTCAGAGGGATTCATCATCATTGTAGTAAAGAGCATATGCAAAATTACCTTGATGAATATCATTTTAGGTACAACAGACGGTCAAATATGACAACAATATTCGATGTGTTAGTTAGAAAAATGGTAGATATAAATGTAAATACATGATATGCTGATGTTAAGGTGTGCGACCTAAACGCCTATACCAA
>JAUVIG010000026.1 GCA_030592825.1 Chlorobiota bacterium
GCATCAAGATCAATGATTTCGCCTGCAAAATATAAATTTTTTATGAGTTTCGACATCATTGTTTTAGAATCAATTTCATTGGTTTCTACTCCGCCTGCTGTTATAATTGCCTCATTAAAAGATCGATACCCGGATATTTTAAATCTGATATCCTTTAAACTGTTTTTTAAGCGTTTTCTTTCCTTTGAAGTAATTTGATGACATTCTTTATTTGCATTAATTTTTGTAATATCAAGAATCACAGTAATCATCTTTGACGGGAGCAAATTTTTCATTATGTTTTTTATTTGTTTCTTTCCGTTATTACTCAATTCCCGTTGAAGTCTTGCGTCCAACTTTTGCTCATCAAGTGCGGGTTTCAAATCTATAGAAATTTCAACGTCATTTCTATTGATCAATGCGTCAACAACTGTTCGGCTCAAAGTTAAAATGATGGGTCCGGTTAATCCGAAATGAGCAAACATCATTTCTCCGAATTCATCTTTGTGTTTCTTTCCGTTAATCCAAACGGAAGCATTTACATTTTTTAAACTTAAACCTTGAAGTTTTTCTGCTGTATCTCCCTCTGTTATAACCGGAACTAATGCAGGTCGTATAGGATTAATTGTATGTCCGAGTTTTTTTGCCAAAGTATAACCGTCTCCGGAAGATCCGGTTGCAGGATAAGATTTTCCGCCTGTACATAATATTACATTATCACATAAAATAATTTCCTTTTTGCCGGATATTTTTATGCCAATAACTTTCCCTTCTTTGGTTTTTATATCTTCTGCTTTTGAATCTTTTTTTATTGTTACATTTTTTTCTTTTAAAATAAAACGAAGAGTATTAACAACATCAGCAGCATTATCACTTTCCGGAAACACACGCCCTCCTCTTTCTTGCTTGGTTTTTAGTCCCTTATCTTCAATTAAGTTAATTATATCTTTTGAGAAAAATTCAGAAAAAGCATGTTTCAGAAACTTTCCTTTCGGGAAGATTTTTTTGAAGTATTCAGATTGATATGCTGTATTTGTAATATTACATCTTCCTTTTCCGGAAATCAACATTTTTCTGCCTTCACGATTCATTTTTTCGAGAAGCAAAACGTTTGCACCGTTTTCTGCTGCACTTATTGCTGCAAGCATTCCGGAAGCTCCGGCACCTATAACTATAACATCGTACCTCATTATATCCTTTTTGCCAATACAACTGTCTTTTTATAAAGATTCACTGTTCCGTTCAAATCAAATACTTTAAAGTAAACCAAATATGTTCCGGCATTAGCAATTCTGTTATCTGCATACAAACCGTCCCAAACTAATGTTCCTTCTGTAGATAACAAAAGATTATTTGCCAATTGTTTTACAATTCTGCCTTTTGCATCAAAAATATAAACTGTAGCAACATGTCCGGGGTCTTGGAATTTATAATTAATATTGGCATAATCGTCAATCCCGTCATTATCCGGCGAAAAAACATATGGTTCGACATTTACCGGAACGTTACTTGGGTCTCCTGCTTCAACAAACTGTGAGTTTTTGTATGCCGGTGTTGCAAAACCTACAAGTTCAGATGCAGAATGCCAATTAGACGGTTCTTGGGTTTCTTTGTCATAATTTACCCTTTCCAAAGATACTCCTTCACCATCTAATAATTTAAAATGCATATCTTCATGATAGCTGAATTCATCAATAATTGTATCTGTTTTATACATTATCAAAACTATACCTGTTTCATCAGGGAATGTCGGAAGGTTCTCAATTTCCAACAAATTTTCTTGATTTTCACTCATATAATCTCTTAATACACTATCCTTTTTTTCAGTAAATGCCATATAGCTTTCAGGTGCGATATATAAGTTCGTTTCTGAAAGAGGTGAAATTGATATGATGCTGTCAAGATTTTCATCATCTCTTGCAGCTATTTGAATATTAATAAGATCTATATCGTATTGTGTTCGATTATATATTTCAACAAAATCAACACCATACGGGAACGGATTAAACAGGACTTCATTTATCACAATATCTCCTGCTTTTGGTGTATAATATGTAAAAATCATTTCTGCATTATCCATAACATTTCCGTTAATATCCTTAATGTTTTCAATGCTTAAAGTTATTTCTTCTCCGTCAGGAAAGGCTTCAGAAAATTGTAAATGAATTATTGTTGTGTCTGCTGTTTCTCTTATTGCAAATTCGGGATTTCCGACATCATTATTACAAGAGTAGTTTAAAATATTTGTTCCGGTTCCGAGATCAACCGTTTCAGAAAATTTAATTTTTAATCTTTTTTCATCTTTTATCCAAAGTTCAACAGGATAAATTAAATGATATGTAAAATCAAAACCGGTTGTTTGAATTTCATTATCACAATTATCTTTAACACCCTCAACCATTAATGTATAATTTTGTTCATCCGAAAAATAATTTTGAAACAAAAGGTGAACTTTTGTTCTTTCTTCAGGATCTGTATAAGCCAAATAGGGATCACCAATACTATTATTTACACTGAAATTCGAAGTGTCACTTCCGCTTGAATAACTAATGTTTTCATCAAACTCAAGTAAGAGATAATTTGACGCAACAATGTGAACATCAATCAATTCAGGGGCTGTATTGTCTTGATTTGATGCGTTAACAGAATTGGTTTGTCCGGGGGTTCCGTGATCTCCCGTGCATACTGTCCAATTATCATTTTCTCCGCAAAAATTTAAAGGATCTATTCGCTCAAGTGACCATCCGCCGTTATCGTGTTCATCATCATCATACCATTCATCAGAATAGTTTAATTCTTCAATAATTGTATTATCAGGAGTCATCAATTTCAAGTTCCTGCCTGAAACTGTGATATCACTTGATGTTAATATCGGTAAAACATCTCCGTATTGAGCAAACAAATCTTCTTTGCCCGCCTCACATAAAATCAAAAAGTCATTATAGTGCAGAGTAATGTAAGGAAAAAGTCTTTCTGTTTGACCTTCTGATAAAAAAGTCCAATTTGTCAGGTCTAAATCAAAAGAAGATGTGTTATATAATTCTATGTATCTTTCTTCGGGAAGAGGAGTAGGAGCAGGATTAATATCACACATAATTTCATTTATGACAATATCAAACGGTTTCGGAATATAATATGTAAATTCAATGTCGGCCGGATTCATAACATTCTCATTTATATCTTTTACATTAGATATACTTAAAGTATAGCTTTGTTCAAGAATAAAACTACCCGAAAATTGCAAATTTACTATGCTGCTGTCTGAATTGCTGATAATCGCAAAATCCGGATTGCCTATAGCTCCGGCAACAGAATAATTTTCCGGTAATTGTGCAGATATAATTTCAATTTTTTCTGAAAAGTGTACTCTTAATTGGTTTTCTGACATCACTTCAACAGAACCGGGAAAGATCAGTTGATATTCAAAGTTTCCGGTAAAATCCTGCATAATATTATTACAGTTATCTTCAATATTTTGAATTTGAACGGTATTGTTCCCAATATTAAAGTTATCGGTAAAATTAAGATTTACTATTGATCCGTCTTCAGAACTTATAACAGCAGTCGTTGGATTTACAGTACTGTTCAATGTAAAATTTTCGACTGTTTCTGCACTTACAATTTCAACTTTTTCAGAAAAATGCACTTTGATATGTTTTGAAGATATATATTCCAATTCTGTAACTTCCGGAGATGAGAGATCAGGATTAACAGCATAAACCGAATTAATTCTTCCGGGTGTTCCTCCGGTATAATCCATAGTTGCCGTCCAATTTTCATCTTCACCGCAAAAGTTCAAGGGATCAATACGTTCAATTGACCAACCTCCGCCGTCTTTATCATCATCATCATACCATTCGTCTGAATATGTAAGGTCCTCAACAATATCTCCGTTGTTACTTTTTAACAACAATCGCTTTCCGGAAACTGTTAATTCTGACGGGATAAGAATAGGAATTGTTATTCCGAAGATTGCAAATTCAGATTCAGCATCATCTTCGCAAATTATTGCATATTCTCCGGGAGGCAGTACAATTGCAGGGAAGGTTTTTTCAGAGTTATCTCCGATTTTTAAAGTCCATCCTGTAAAATTTATATCATATTCCGAGTTGTTATATAATTCAAGATATTCATGAACGGGAAGGGCTTCCGGAGCCGGGTTTACATCACACATGATTTCATTTATGATAATGTCATAGGGACTAACTTCATAATATGTAAAATTTAGGTCTTTGTTTGCCATTATATTGCCGTATGTATCTTGAACATTTGAAACACTTAAAATATAATCTTGTTCTAAAACAAAACTGTTTGTAAATTCAAGATGAACAAGTTTGTTATTACTTCCGTCAATTGTTGCATTTTCCGGATTTCCTATTGCATTATTAACGGTATAATTTGTAAGAGTTTGAGATGTTGTTATATCAACTTCTTTTGAAAATATAACATCTATTGTAGTATCGGAAGTTGCGCTTGCAGAAACAGCATCAATATTTATCCATGTAAATGTTTTATTAACTGTTATAACAGCATTTCCGTTTTCATCTTCTACATTGCTGATTGTAATACTGTTTTCTTGATTTTCAATAAATTGATCGGAAAATTGTAAGTTTACGATTTTATGATCAGAACCGTCTAAACTTGCTGATACAGGATTTCCTATTGAGTTATTAACAATATAATTTGTTATAATTTCGGCAGTTGCTTGTGAAACATTTTCGTTAAATATTACCAGTAAGGTGTTTGGTGTGTTAACTATTACAGTGTCAACTTGTGGCGGCTCAATATCAGGGATTTCAACGCCGAAATATACATCATCAATCCAAAGTTTTCTGTCCAGTGATGAACTGTATTTATAATAAATTCCGAAATAGTTTGCATTTGTATATATGGAATTATTGGTTGTTCCGTATGATGTAAGGTTGTCAAAACCTCCGTCTTCATCAATTTTTACTTCCCAATCGCCGGTTGAAGTTCTTAATATTTCAAAACCTTTTGCTTGCGAAGAGTTTGTGTTATTCCAATCGAACCCTGTATTTATTACAGGTGTTGCCTCTCCGTTTGTTATTTCACACAGTTTAACAATATCATCGGTTTCAGAAAAGTTAATACCTATGAGGTATCCGTTTATGTTTCCTCCCGGCAACATTTCTGTATCATCATTATCTGCCATAAGAAAAACCGACCAGTTATTATTGCCGGAAGGTGCAGAATTTTCGTATCTTAGCTGAAATCGCCAAGCTTTGGTTTCTCCGGAAAAATCGACCGAACTCAAAGGGTGTGATATTTGGTCAATATCACTTTCGGGATTATCAAAAATATGTTTTAATGAATAAATCTCATTTATCGGATCATCTGTGCTTGCTTGCCACCTTTCAATATTTGCTGATTGCCAATTAGTAAGGTTGCCGTCTTCAAAATCGTCATCAAGGTAAACTATACTGCTTACACAAGTAATTTCGGTGCTGTTTACTGTTCCGATTGAAGAACTTGCTGAAAGTGTAAAAATTTCTTCTGTATCATATTGTAAATCGTTCCAAGTATATTCACCTGATACAAAATTTTGAGATAATCCGGTTATTGAGCTAAGTGTTCCTGTGCCGCTTAGTAACGATAATGTTACATTACCGGTAAAATCGGTATCAGTGTTATTATTTTCATCAACAGCATTTACACTGATTGTAAAGTCGCTGTTTATTAATACATGGTTCGGTGTATTGTTGAAAATAATACTTGTTGCGGTAATATTTATGCTTTCGGCTCCGCTTTCAACAACACCCGAACCAAAACTTGAGCCCGTAATATCGGCAACTATATTGATGTAGTCAAGTTTGAAATCAAGATTTTCGTTATCGCTTATGTTTGACAAATCTGTATTCAACCAAATATTTAATTCGTAAGTTTCATTATCGCCGTCGGCTATTGAAATAAAATCGTTAGAACTGAAAATTATTTCTTGTGCATTTATTGAGCCTTGTAAAGGTGTTGAAATATCAGGTCCTGTTATTGTTGCTCCGGCAATTGCATTTGTCCAATCGCTTATTTCATTAAGTGTTCCTTGAGTTATTTGTATTTGGTCTATTACAGTCGGTAAAAGATCTCCTGATGCCGGATCCGAAAAATTAAAATCGAAAACAAATATTGCTTCGCCTTGTGTGTCGATTAATGATGATATTGATGTCGGTTCTGTGCTTGCTCCTGTGTTTACTTGTGATGTTTGGTCGTTGGTTGGCAGTGGTGTAATTTGCAGATTATCAAAATACAATAACCTTGCTGCTGAGGGGTTTGCAATATCAGTAGCAATTCCAAAATATGAACAACTTGTATGAGTATTGTCATTTGTTATTCCGTATTGTGTTGTTGGTATTATTTCAAAACCGTCGTCTATAAAAACTGTCCAACCACCACTTATACTCCTTGTTATTTTTATTGTTCTGCCTAAGGGTACCGGTCCGTCAAGAGAAGCAGGAAAATCGGTGTCAATAATAATTTCCGAAGTTGTTCCTGTTTGTTTGTACAGTATGAATTGATCTTCTTCGCCTCCGTCAAATCTAAGAAAATAACCATTAAAATCTAATGTCCCGTCTGTAAGGTTTGCAACAGTATTGTCGTCTGATATTAAAATTATTTTGTAATCATTTATATTCGAAATCGACCAGTTTCTGCCGTCCGCAACAGAGAAAACCCATTCTCCGTATGCTATATTGCTTACCGTAGTAATAATTGCATCACTTGTAATAGGCAAACTGCTCAAAACAAAAGCATCGTTTCCGGCATCGCTGTTAATAGCTCCGTCTCCGGAAGTCGGAGGATCTGAAACTTGAAAGCTTGCAATATCACCCTCCCATACAGGAGAACTTGTAATATTGCCGTCAGTAAAATCGTCATTAACTTGAGCATTCAGTAAAAAAGGAAAAATAATTAACGAAAGAAATATTAATTTTTTCATTGCTGATGTTATATTTTATTTTAGAAAATGTATTTTTGCTTATCGTTTCAAAATTAACATATATTCTTTTAAAAACAAGGTCTTTGATATTAAGAATTAAGAGAATTGATTCGGAAAATAATTATTTGAAGCAAAATCAATTAAAAATATTGTTCTTATAAATATAAATCAAAATAATGAAAGTAGCTGTAGTTGGTGCAACGGGATTGGTAGGTTCTGTTATGTTAAAAGTTTTGGAAGAAAGAAAATTTTCGATAAAGGAACTGATTCTGTGTGCATCTGAAAGATCTACAGGAAAAAATATCATTTTTAATAATAATTCATATAAAGTAACCGGCATTTCAGATGCAATAAGCAACAAACCTGATATAGCATTGTTTTCCGCCGGCAGCAGTACATCATTAAAGTATGCTCCTTTGTTTGCAAAAGCCGGAACTTATGTTATTGATAATTCTTCAGCTTGGCGAATGCACCGGAATAAAAAACTTATCGTTCCGGAAATTAATGCTTCAATATTAAATTCCGGTGATAAGATTATTGCAAATCCTAATTGTTCTACTATACAGTTGTTATTGGCTGTTGCTCCTTTGCATAAAAGATATAAAATAAAACGACTTGTGGTTTCTACTTATCAGTCGGTTACCGGTACCGGAGTTAAAGCTTTAAATCAACTTAATGATGAAGAAAAAGGAATAAAGGGTGAAAAAGCATATCCGTATCAAATTTACAGAAATTGTTTACCTCATTGTGCCGGTTTTTCTGATGACGGATATACAAAAGAAGAGCTGAAAATTGTAAACGAAACTCATAAAATTCTTGATCCTGAAATTAAAGTTACGGTTACAGCTGTAAGAGTACCTGTAGAAGGAGGTCATTCAGAGGCTGTAAATATTGAATTTGAAAATGATTTTGATATCTCGGACATTAGAAATATCCTTGACAAAACAATTGGTATAAGCGTTCAAGATGATATTGAAAATAATATATATCCGATGCCGATTTCGGCTGAAGGAAAAGATGATGTATTTGTCGGAAGAATAAGACGTGATTTTTCTAATCCTAAGAGCCTTAACATTTGGGTTGTTTCAGATAATTTAAGAAAAGGGGCTGCTACAAATGCTGTTCAGATTGCTGAATATCTTGTTGAGAATGTACTTAATGTGTAATCTTTATTAAATATAAGTTTCTGAATATCGCTTTATTTTTTGCTGTTATGAAAGTTCCTTGTTTATTCGTTTATCTGTTTATTTGATAATATAATTTTTTTTACAATTAACCAAAAAACATGAAATCAGTCATACAAAGGGTCAACAGAAGTTTTGTAAGTATAAACGGAGATGTAAAATCCGGTATCGGTAAAGGATTATTAATATTTGCCGGATTTGAAGATAAAGATACAGAAGATGATCTTCAATGGATGAGCAAAAAAATTGCATCTCTAAGGATATTTGATGATCAAGAAGGTGTTATGAACATACCGGTTACAGAAATAAATGGGGAGATCATGGTTATCAGTCAATTTACACTACATGCCAAAACCAAAAAGGGTAACAGGCCCTCATATATTAAAGCTGCAAAACCTGAAATTGCGATTCCTTTATATGAGGCTTTTGTGAAAATCTTATCTGAAGATGCAGAAACAGAGGTTCAAACCGGAGAATTTGGTGCAAATATGCAAGTATCGTTGATTAATGACGGTCCGGTAACTATAATCATAGACAGTAAAAATAAAGAGTAGTCATTTTATCTTTATAAAAAAACATTCAAACAAAATTTTCCGTATAGATTTCATATATTGCATAAATTATTAATTCTAAAAAACAGAGTAATGAAAAACATTTTAATATTAAGTATTGCAACATTTTTATTTCTGACATCATGCTGTAAAGAAAAAGAAGAAAAAGTTGAAAAAATTATTATAAACAATTCTGCTGATACATTGTTAAAGTCAGAGCATTTAGTTATGGCAACTTTATGGTTTCAGAAATCAGCTGAAATGCAAGCAATTTACTATCAAAATTTTAAGTTTGCAAAAATGATGCTTGATGAAAATTTTAAAAAAGACCGTTTTAAAATTAAAAAAACAAAGCCGAAAGCAGTTATTACGGATATAGATGAAACCATATTAGATAACAGTCCGTATAATGCCGGATTAATTGAAAAAGGAGAGTCATATAATAAAGAATCTTGGGCAGCATGGGTAAATGAAAAAAGGGCTGAAGCCCTGCCCGGAGCACTTGACTTTTGCAATTATGCCAAAGAAAAAGGTATAGAAATTTTCTATGTTTCTAACCGCAGTGCCGACAGAATTGATGCTACTGTTGAGAACATGGTAAATGAAGGCTTCCCTTTTGCAGACAAAGAACATATGTATTTGAAGGCTGAAACATCAAATAAAACTGACAGAAGAAATAATATTCTTGAAAACTATGATGTTATTTTACTTCTCGGTGATAACTTAAGAGACTTTGATGAAATCTTCGGCAACAGAGGTGAAGATTTCGGTTTCAATATTGTTGACAAAAATAAAGACAAGTTCGGAACAAATTTCATAGTTTTTCCTAATCCGATTTACGGAGAGTGGGAAAAAGCAGTTTATAAGGGTGATTTTAGCATATCTGATGAGGGTAAAAGAAAGATGAGGGTTGATGCTTTGGATAAATAATTTTTCAACCTTATATTTTTATAAATCTTTTAATCCATGACCATTAAACAAGCCCAAAATATTGTTGATCACCGGATCAAAGAACATGGTGTTCGCTATTTTAACGAACTGACTAATATGGCCTTACTGACAGAAGAAGTTGGGGAATCGGCAAGAATTGTTGCTCGTAAATTCGGTGAGCAATCCTATAAAGACTCTGAAAAGGGCATGGAACTTTCTGAGGAACCGGCCGACATTTTATTTGTTTTGATATGCATGGCTAACCAAACAGGCGTTGATTTGACAGAAGCTCTTAAGAGAAGTTTGGAAAAAAAAACAAATCGGGATAGTGAGAGACATAAAAATAATGAAAAGTTAGTATAAAACAGTTTCAGAATAAAGTTTGGACAGAAAAAAATATTGATGATTGTGTTTTCTTGAAAACAAACCTTCTCTGACAGGTTTTTTTTATTTTGCTTCCGAGTTTTTGTATGTAAACAACTTATTTCCGCTAATTACCTCCTTTTTATTTGGTTGAAAATTGATAATCGGGGCTTTTATACCTTTGAAAAATTTAAGGTCTCCGATAAAAACTCGAGCCTCATCCCAATAATTTTTGTCAATTAAATTTTGCAGAAATTTTGCTCCGCCTTCAATAAATACGGATTGAATATCTTCATTATATAAAACATTTAAGAGCCTGACATAAAAAGACTTATCAAATGCAACCTGAACATATGCTACATTATTTGCATCCTTTTTTTGTTGCTCAGTAAAAATAATTGTCTTTTGTGTTCCGTCAAACAAATTCAAATTCGATTTTAAACGTAAGGTTCTGTCAAGAACAATGCGTATCGGTTGATTCCCGTGCCAATCTCTTACATTAAGTTTCGGATTATCTTTTTCGGCTGTATTTGTTGCAACCATTATGGCTTGCTCTTCTGCTCTCCATTTATGAACCAACATACGAGCATATTCATCTGTAATCCAATTTGGTTGTATCGGTGTTCCGGCTTTTCTTTCAAAATCAATAAATCCATCGATAGTTTGTGCCCATTTTAATATGATGTACGGTCGTTTCTTTTCATGATAAGTAAAAAATCGTTTATTAAGTTCTCTTGATTCTTTTTCAAGAACGCCTGTTTTAACATCTGTGCCGGCATTTTTCATCATTCCTACACCCTTGCCTGCAACTTTTGCAAAGCTGTCTTCACAGCCGATTATTACTTTAGGGATTTCATGTTCAATAATCATTCTTGAACAAGCAGGTGTTCTCCCTTGGTGTGCACAAGGTTCCAAATTTACATATAGCGTTGATTCTTTTAGAAGTTCTTTATTTTTTACAGAATTAACAGCATTAACTTCTGCATGTGCTTCGCCGCATTTTTTGTGATAACCTTCTCCTATTATTTTGCCCTTATGAACTATTACAGAACCGACCATCGGATTAGGATAAGTGTTTCCGAGGCCTTTCTTTGCTAATTGCAAACATCGTTGCATGTATATTTCATCTTGGTTTTCCGGCATTTTATTATCTTTGTTATTTTTATAATTTGTCGCCTTAAAAAGACGACCTACATTATGACAATAAGAGAAGCAAAGATATACATAAGAACGGAATTATCTGATTTTTATCCCGGAAATGAAATAACAAGTTTTATTAAAACTGTTTTTTTAGATATTTTTAATATTTCTTCTGTTGAACTGATCTTAAAAGACAACTCTTTTTTATCAAGCAAAGAAGTAAAGATTCTTAAAGATGTACTCACCGGGCTTAAAGCATATGAACCTTTACAATACATCACAGGTTATACAGAATTTTACGGATTAAAGATAAAAGTAAACAAACATGTTCTTATACCTCGCCCTGAAACTGAAGAATTGGTTGATTTGATCATTAATGAAAATAAGCAAAGACAAAACTTGAAAATCTTGGATATTGGCAGCGGCAGCGGATGTATTGCCGTTTCTCTTGCCAAAAACTTATCGAAATCAAATGTCTTTGCTGTTGATGTCAGTCTTGAAGCATTAAATGTTACAAAAAGTAATACTTCAGCAAATAATGTCAAAGTCTCTTTTATTCAGGGGAATATTCTTGAATCATTGTCTGATTATGTCGCCTTTGAAAGACGACTTACATATCGAAAATTTGATATTATTGTTAGTAATCCGCCTTATGTAACTTTTTCAGAAAAAGAGTTAATGGAAAAAAATGTTTTGGATTATGAGCCGGGGCTTGCTTTATTTGTTAAAGATAAGAAGCCTTTGATATATTATGATGCAATTGCAAAATTTGCAAAGCAACACCTTGCTCCTCACGGAAAATTATATTTTGAAATAAATGAAAAATTCGGCAATGAAATTAAAGATCTTCTGCTTTCCGCCGGATTTAAAGATGTTGAGATTATTAAAGATATAAACGGGAAAGATAGGATTGTCAGGTGTTTGAGGTTTTAACGGTAACTCAATTATCTTTTCTTTCACAATAGAGTTCACGTTTTATTCAAGGGCTTCACTTTGAGTGAAACCCTTAATTTAATTATTCCTGTTTTTTTATAATTTTTCTTGTAAATATCTCATTATCTGTTTGAATGCTTATTATGTATATTCCGTTTTCAAAATCTGAAAGATCAATTGTTTCATTTTGTTGTATTATTCTTTTTATAATTATCGTTTTACCTGTAATATCACTAATTTCAACTTTTTCAAAATTTTGAACTTTGTAAAAATTTATATTTACGATGCCGTTTGTCGGGTTTGGATAAATCGAAAAGGTGATGCTTTTTTGTTGATTATTATTAGAAGTACTACCAATGTTTTTTATGGTAATATCAGTATTAATCTTAAATAAAGTAGGATATTCTTCGCTAACATCTTCAAGCCATGTCCATTCTAACGGTCCGCCATAATTATGCCATGTTTGATATCTCATTATTGATCTGGTTCCTACCCTTCCGCCGGGTAGATTATTGTAAGGAAATGTCCAGTTGGTTCCTCCGTCAGTTGACATGGCAATATATTCTCGAAGATCATCACTATAGACTGTGTATGAATCTGTTCCCCTAAATGCCACATAAATATTACCGTTATCATCAAGGGCAGGAGAAGGATCTGCGTAGCCATTGGCATGATTAGCTTGAATTGATGTCCAATTTGACGGCCATGTATTGCCGGAATCAGTTGACTTTTTGAATACAAGACCATTTTCTGCGGGCGATTGAGCGAATACATACAGATTATTTTCTCCTTCCGGTAATACGGCGGGATTATACGCATCATTTGTATCTATTTGTGTGTGTGTCCATGTATCACCGGCATTGTCGGAAACGGCAAACTGAATGGATTTCGATTCCCATTCAGAATAAACGATAACAATATTTCCTGACGGGGTAACATCCGAATGAATGAATCCCCATGAATGGTCGGTATTCCCTGCTCTTACTATTATCGGAGAACTCCAATTGTTGCCCCCGTCAGTTGATTTAATCATATAAATCGTGTCATACGAACCTCCGTTATCATCATGGTAAAATACAAACAAGTCCCCTGCTGCATTAACTGTTGCATTAATTTGTCGATAAGCACCATGGGTAGTTCCTCCGTATGATGCTATGTTAATCGGAGACGGAATGGTTTCGGCATCATATAAAAATTTTACTACCCGTACATTACCGCCATATCCGGAAAAGTGATAAATGTAGTTATCTTTGCCTGATACCAAACAACCTGAATAACCATATTCATCGTCAATTTTTGTCCACGAACTTCCATTATCGGTTGATCGATATATATGGTCAGAATTACCGTCAACTCCAAGAGCAACAGTCGTTTGGTTGATTCTAACTATCCGTCGACCGCCACTATTGTAATGACCGTTATTTGAACTTGCTGTTACATCAATAATTACCGGTTCGTCAGGCCAATCAGCAAATATAATTATCGGCATTAATAATATAAACCAAATATAGATTTTTTTCATGTATTTAATTTTTGCGAATAGATTGAAAATCCGGAAAAAAGCAATTCAATTTTTTATAATTTTTTTTGTAAATATCTCATTATATGTTTGCGGTTTTAACGGAAACTTTTTTTGCTTCATTTTTCTTCCAAAAATCATCCATTGAGTAGTCTTTAACTTCATCAGTGTTTTCAAGCCTTACAGGTAAATCGAATAAGGTAAATCCGTTTCTTTTTATTTCATTAATTTTCATGAAATTTTCTTCTGCTTCTTTCAAATCTTTTCCCAGCACAAAAAAATGTCGATAACCTGAACGGGTCATAAAAATATATTCTTTCAGGTTTTTTTCTTTTTTTAATTTTTGCCAATCTTTATCGTTTGAATAACTCATTGATTATTAATTAGTTTGTAGAATTTGTGTTGTTTGCATTTTTCTTTGATTTCCTCTTTATATTCAAAACCAACATTTTCTGATTTTATTTTAAAATATAAAGAAAAAACTAAATCGTCAATGTAATCTTTAATTATGTTTTGTTTTATTAAATCAATCATCGGGATTGATTTTAAATCATTTAATGAATATGTTCCGTCCTCATTTATGATTTTCAACAACTCATCTTTTAAGATACTTTTAATCAAATCTTCATATTCAGAAATTTCACATATTGTTTGATTATCTTTATACGAAAGATACAACTTTTTATCTTTAAGTTCAATTTTATCGAATTTTTGTTGTAAAACATTCTTGAAGTTTACAAAATCTTTTAAAGAAAAGCTCTCGCAATCAAGTAGTTGTTGGGCTTGTGAAATTAGTTCTGTTTTGATTGAAATATTACTTTGGTTTATTTCAGGAATTCTGACAAAATTCTTAATTGATGTTATAGAAATAAGAACATCTTTTTCGTTTTCACTTTTTACATTTTTTAATAAAATGATTGTATTAAGTTTTGAATTCAGCAAAGTAAACAAATACAAAATCTCTTCTTTATTTGCAGACCCAATAGCATTATATTGGTTTCTTGCCCAAATTACTTTTTCTTCTGTAAAATAAAATCTTTTAGTATTTGCATAACTCCAGACAATTTTATATTTGCTGTCTAATAAGGAATATTCCTGATTTGCTTGTCTTAATCCGATAAAATGCGTGTTTTTTTTATCTCTGTTATTTGGCCAAAACCCAACGTTTTGAAAGGTTTTATATGATTTACTGTTAAATCTGGGATAAGAGTAACTCTCTTCTTGTGGTTTTTTTGTTAATCTAATTTTTTCATTAATATTATATCCTCCGTCAAAAATAAATTTGCTTTTTAAACACTGCTTTGCTTGAATATGGTTGTAATATAAAGATATATTCGTTGTATTTAACTTATATTTATTATAGAGTTCTAAATATTTTTTTTTGATATTATTTCATTTATGGATTTCTCAACAGAAATTTGCTTTGATTTATGTTTAAAAACCTTAATATTGTTTATGTTTGGTGGTATTTTTTTTAGTATAAAAATTAAACTGGAAGTTGGAACCTTATTTTTTTGCTGAATTCCTCTTCCTACAAACATCGCATTAGAAAATGTAATAATTTTTTCAATTGTTACAAATTTAGAAAGGTGATATCTCATTACATCAAAATCCCCTGCTGTCAATATTGTTCGCGGTATAATATATGCTAACTTACCATTGTCTTTTAATAATGCAATACCTAATGCTATGAAAAAAAGATATAAATTAGGATTGGGTCTGTTTACTTTTCGATGACCTTCAACACTATGAAGATTAACACCATAAATATCGTTTAGTTTAACCATTCTGGACTTTATTAGCTCAAAAGTAAGCAACCCCTGTTTTGAGCATTGATTATAACCCACATAGGGAGGATTCCCAATAACAAAATCAAATTTCTGTCTCGGTATTTTATTTTGATTTTCAAGGGATTGTTTAAGTTGGCTTAAGTCTCGTTTGTCCCTCATATGGCTTTCATAATTTAAATCCAAGGCTTCGGTAAATAAATCTAATTGTCCTTGGTTTTTCTTCCATTCTGTTGTTGTGTCTGTGATTGTGTTTTTGATTGCTGTATCTAAAAATTCAGCAATACTGTCGCGTGTTTTAAAAACTTTTATTTTTTGCTCAACAGGGTTGTTATATTTTTCATTAATAACTAAAGGTAACATTCTCATTAAAATGTTCATTTCTGCCAAATACAAGGGAAATTCTGCAATATCAAGCCCGAAAATATTATTGTTTATAATATTTTCAATTTGTTTTGAACTTTGCTTGGTATTTTCAAAAAAAACTTCAACTATTCTGTTTGTTGCATTATACAAAAATGTTCCGCTACCGCATGAGGGGTCAATAATTGATATACTTTCTTTATCTTTATTAAATCGTTTTTTCAGTTCATCGGGATTATAACCAATTTCGTCCAACATAAAATCAACAATATGCGGGTCGGTAAAATATTGTCCCTTCTTTTCGTTTAAATAAAGGTCTTTCAAATAGTTTTCGTAAACATATCCAAAAATTTCATTTTTAACATTGCTGAAATTATATCGGTTAATAAAAAGCAAAATGTCAAGCCAAACTGAAACATCTTCTATCTTATTTTTAGGTTTCTTAAGAATTTCATCTAATCGGTGATTTATTGATTCTTGCTCATCTGAAAAGCGTTTGTAAATTCGATTTGATATTTTTTCACTGATACCTTTAATCCTGATTAAAATTGTTGCATAGTTTTTTGAATTTATTGCATTACTAATACTTTCCAATCTATCATTCCAGTCCTTCTCAAAATCAACAAAAGCATTGTCGACCAATGTTTTATACAGTATAAATTGAATGATATATGCATAAGTTATTTCAACTGCACTTTTCTCTTTTTCGGTTTCATCTTCAATTTCTTCAAAATAACCTTTTAAGTTTAATTTATTTTTAAAATTTTCAATAAGTTTTGTTATATCGTTGAAAAACTCTTCCCGAGAATCATCTAAATTGGGAATAAATTCATACTTCCTTAATTTGCCTTTCTTTTCAAAAAATGATTGATAATAATATTCAGTTGTGATATACTCATTCCAAAAGGTTAAAAATATATGTGGTTCTGATAAAATATCATCAATGTAAAATGTTTTTTCAATAAGAGTGTTGTTATAAAACCGCCATTCATTTCCGTCAGTTAGTATGCCATACTTTTTCACCCAATCTTTCTGATAGTTAAATATTTGCCGTTCTCCATCTTTTATTTTTCCGAATTTTTCAACTTCAACCGGAATAACAATATCAGAGTCAATAAAAATAACAACATCTGCACGTCTTCTTTTTTTAGATGTTTCTTCAAGAAATTCATTTTTTCTTTCAATATCTTTTGTGGACAATTTTCCGTCACTTAAACCAAACAATTCCGGACAGGCAAAGATTTTTTTTACAAACTTTTGCACACCGGAACCTATTTCAGAATTTTTATAAGATTCTTTTTCTTCGTTCCAAAGATTAAGTAAACTTTTTAATGAGATGTCATTCATATTTTTTTGTTAACAAGGTAATTATCTAGGCACTTCAACTTTATCAATAATCTTTTTTATGACTTTATCTACGGTTACTCCTTCCATTTCTTTTTCCGGTGTGAGTATTAATCTGTGGCGAAGAACAGGGTAGGCAACTGCTTTTATATCATCGGGAATTACAAAGTCTCTTCCGTTAATTGCTGCCATAGCTTTGCTTGCTGTCATAATATTCAAAGATGCTCTGGGAGAAGCTCCGAGAAATAAAGCATTATTATTTCTTGTTTTGCTTATTATTTGTGCAATGTATTTAATTAAATTTTCGTCAATATAAAGCTCTTTTATCTGTTGCCTGAAAGTTGCAATATCTTCCTTGGTAATAAATGCTTCAACAGAAGCCGTTTCATCTGCTCCTTTGCGTGCATGGCTGTTTTTTAAAATGGTTATTTCATCTTCCGTACTCGGATAATCAACATTTATTTTGAACAGAAAACGGTCTAATTGTGCTTCCGGTAAACGATAAGTTCCTTCTTGTTCTATCGGGTTTTGTGTAGCAAACACAATAAAGGGTTCTTCCATTATATATGTTATACCGTCAACAGTAACTTGACGCTCTTCCATGACTTCAATTAATGCTGCTTGCGTTTTTGACGGAGCACGGTTTATTTCATCAATAAGAATTATATTGCCGAAAATCGGTCCTTTTTTGAATTCAAAAGAAGATTTACTCATATTAAAAACAGATGTTCCGGTAACATCTGAAGGCATTAAATCGGGTGTAAATTGAATTCTGGAAAAATCGGCAGATATGCTTTTCGCAAAAAGTTTTGCTGTAA
>JAUVIG010000239.1 GCA_030592825.1 Chlorobiota bacterium
AAAAAATTAAACAACTTGTTAATTTGTTACATAAAAGTGCCGAACAAAATTTCAGGCTTTTAAATAATTTACTTCAATGGTCTCGTTCTCAACAAGGCAGCATACCTTATGATCCTGAAAAAATCTCACTGAAAAAATTATTCCCGGATATTGCTGAAATTTTTAAAACTACATAAATAAATAAAAACATAGCATTTGAAACCGGACCCGAAAACGACTTGTTTGTTTATGCAGACAAAAATATGCTAACAAGTACTCTTAACAACTTAATAAATAATGCTTTTAAATACACAAAAGAGAAAGGGAAAGTAATATTAAGCACTGTGAAGCATTATGAATTTGTTGAATTTATCGTATCGGATTCAGGTGTGGGGATTAGTAATTCAGACATGGAGAAGTTATTCAGATTAGATACTATACATTCAACACCCGGAACAAAAGATGAAAAAGGAACAGGCTTGGGATTAATTTTATGTAAAGAATTTATTGAAAAAAACAAAGGCAAAATTTGGGTTGAAAGCAAATTGAAAAGAGGAACTAAATTTCATTTTACGATACCAATCTCATAGATTTTTTAAGAGTTTTCGAAAAAAAATCAACTTTGTTTGGATATAATCAATTGCCTACAATCCGGTTGAAGACTTAAAATCTGAATAAAACAAAATTATGAGTACTTCATACAAAATTACGGGTGCATGAATTTTGTCAACTCATCAATAATATCTTCCGGAAGATATTTTTTTATATCAACAATAATTCCTTTCGTTATACCAAATCGCCTTAAAATATCATATACCAATTTTTCTCTGACCACCCAAATCATTTTGTAATCATCATGTTCCAACAACTTCTCGATTGATTCCGTCCATCCCCTGCCCTTCAATTCAAAAGGACCTATCTCATCAATTACAACAAAATCGGTCTGACCGAGTTTTTCCGGTTTTAAGATATTTTTTCCAAAATTTAATCCTTCTTCGTTAAAGTAAAATCGTCCTATGCGTTTTTGATCTTCAGTACCTTCGGTATTGCAAATCATTATACTTTCATCTGTCTGAATATCTGAAATATAAAATTCGGAATGTACATTATCTTTAAACTTTCCTTTTGCCGAAAAACCTTTTACTGTATAACCTTTATTTTGCAAAATTTCAATTAAAGATTGAACATATGTTGTTTTGCCGCCTTGCTTCTTCCCTGTAATTATTATAACTTCGGTGTAAATCTTTTTCTTTTTGAATTCTTCTAATATAAGTTCTGCATCATAAATATTACCTACTAAAAATTTCAAAGGACTTTTGAGTATTTTTTTTGGGCGTGCAGAATTTTTAATTAAATGCGGCAATACAGAAAATGCCAAACTAAGTGCGATATAAAATTGCCAAAAACCGCGACGATACAATAAAACTTTGATTAGAGGATTTCTTAGTTCAGAACTTACGGCAGAAAACCCAATAACGATTAATACGGCACGTACACCCATTTTTAATCCGGCAGCAATTCCTTCTGAAGTAAAATAAGTTTCTTTATTAAAACCGTCATAAAATAATGCCGAAATAACTATAAATAAAAATATTTGTATCCAAAACCAAGGACGTTTGAAATATCTCAAGGGTCTTTTATATTTAATAATTGCAAAGATTGAATATAGCAATGTTAAACCAAAAGCTAATGCTAATGAAAACATATTTGTTAATGTCAAAACTAATATAATGAAAATCAAATGAGCAAAAAGCATAATCAATGAGCTGTTGTTTCCGCCGGGGCTTACAACATCTTTGTTCTTAGAAAGAGTTATTTCAGCATTATTTATATAAGCTTGTCTTGAAGTAACTGCTTTTTTACCAATAATAATACCAACTGCAGAAGCAATAAGCCCAAGTAATATATATATAGAACTCATCGTAAAAAATGCCTGAATAAAACTTAGATTTTCAATGTTTAATTGTTTTATAATGAAGAAATAAAAGTTTTCAGTAATTCTCACAAGGTCAAAGCCATATATAATAATCAAAGCCATAACTTTATGAATTACGACACTGTATAAGGCAAATACAGCACCCAAAACGTAACCAAGTATATTTCTTCCGAAAAGAAAAACTGCTAATTCAAATAATAATGCCTCAAAAAGAATACCGGTCATCGGACCTATTAAAATTGCACTCGGTGAAACTGATTTCATCACAGCACATATTAATCCCGCTCTCCAAAACAAACCTTTATCTTTCCATGTCTGTCCGAATGCAGTAATCAAACTTATGCCCAGAACAGCAAGAATGGTTCCTGCCATTGGAAGTCTTATATTATGGAAGAAACTACCGATGATAATTTCAATACTTCCCCATAAACTACCTAATACCGCAGCTTTAAGCCAAATATCTTTAAATTTTTTTTTATATATCTGCATTAGTTTTTAATCAAAGCTACTTTTTTTCCGAGATGTTTAAATATTCTTGTACCTTCTCCTTTCTTAATAATATTAATAACTTCCGTATCGTTCTTTTTAAAAATCGTACCGAAAAGAGCTTTTACGTTTCTGTATTTAAACATTTCTTCAGACATCGGAGTTGACGGTCCTACTAAAAATAAATCACAACTTGAACCGGAATTACTGACTATCTCCATAAAAGTATTATTCACAATGGTTGTAGCTGTTAAAATAACACATTCTGCTTCGAATAAATATTTTTTTTGAAGACTTTGATCAACAATGATATTGTCATTTTTTGAATTATCAAAAATATAGATATCTTGTTCCTTTGAATCCAACTTATTAAGCATTGGTTTAGAATAACCGATCATTACTATATTTCGATAAGATTTAAAATTAATTTCATCAAATAAATCTTTATTTAATTGACCTTTGGATTTATAATTAAACTTAGCATTATAATATGCATTGAGTATTAAACGATGATCCGGATTTAAAAGATCAAGTGTATTATTGTAAGAGAAAGAACTTTGTTTAATATCATTTAAATTAGCTGAAAGACCAATATTCCCGGTCTTTAGAATAATTGCTGTATAAATTTTTCCGAATATTACTTCTTTGATTTCAGATTTGTCAAACTTGTATCTGTCATAGAAAATTTGCAAAGGATCTTTTAACATATGATTTAATGTTATGTTTTTATTTTTATTCTTTTTTTAACATAATGCTGAAGATTATACCTGCAAGCATTACGAACAATGTAAAGTACGCTAAATAAGAAAAGTCAAATTTTCTCAAAATAATTCCTCCGGGAATTGCAAAAAATAAGCCCAAAGATGATAAATTATTCTGTATAGCAATATATACCGGTCGTTTATTTTCAGGAGCAATAATTAAAATACAATTACTAAAAGCCAGCCTGAAACCATCAACAGACGCACCTAACAAAAAATAAATTATATAATAATACCAAATATCAGTTGCAATAAAAGTACCCAAAACAGATAATACAACCAAACCGAAAGAAATTAGAATTACACATTTATTTCGGTTTCTTGATGACAAAAATGCCCATAAAAAATTACCAAGAACTGCACCTGCAGGTTGAAGTGCTATTAAAACACCAATGTCTTCAGGTCTGATGCCAAGATCATCTTTTGCTTTCAATATTATAAAAGGGAAAATCAAAAATATCCCGTATGACAAAAATCTACTCCAAATTTGAAATTGTAAATTTCTGTCGGACTTCAACACTAATCCGGCATTTATTAAAAAATCCTTAAAATTATTTTCTTTTTTTGATACTTGCTCTTTTTCAGGTTCTTTAAAATTCCAAAAAATCACATAGCTTATTGCTATAAAAATTGCACTTATAATGAATAAATATGAAAAACTTTCAGGTTTATTAAAAGATTTTAGTATGAATGCAGAAATCCCGCCACTGATAATTCCGGCAGTTCCGGATGCAATTTGTTTAATCGCAATAACTTTTCCTCTATACTCTTTAGTAAATGATTTCCCCAAAAGTTCTTGATAATAAATAATCCCCACTCCGGCAGAGAATGAAAATAAAAACAGAAAAAGGCTTATTAAAACCAATACAATAACATCACTTGCACCGGAGAATAGTAATATTGACAATCCAACAGAAAACCAAGTTAAGAATCTGAATATAAAGACTTTCTTCAAAGAACTTATAACAAATTTATGCTCTTGAGCTTTAAATGCCGTCCAAAGCTGCATAATAATTACACCTCCTTTCATTAACGAAGATAAAATGCCTACCAACAGTACATCACCATTAAAAAAATTTATTATTAAAGGCAATACGGTTGATGTATCAGCAATTGAGATTGCTCCGGCCAAAAAGAAGCCATGAAAAACATATCTGTTCCTGTTTGCCTTTAAATTTATGTTATTGTTAATTTTTGGCATTATTTTTTCATATAATAAAATGCAAAGTTATTATTCTTAAAAAATATTATACTTAATTAAACCTAAATTGAGCGATTATGAGCAAAAAGAAGTGCCAAGATATTGAAGATAAAAAGCTTATAAAAAAGGAAGCCCCTAAAACTTTCGGAATTAGCTCAATAGATTAGTGCTTATTAAGGTTCAGACCCTCTCTTTTTAGTTAAAATAACGACATTGTAACAAATATCTTTTTTTCAAATACAAAAGATTTTATAAATTTGTTTTTTATATGTCATTATTATTTAATGAAAAAAACCTTAATAATGAATTCAACACAAAGTTTATATACAAGATTATCAGGAAGAAATGTTTTAATGACATATACAGGACCTTTTGACGGCCAAGTGTTGTCTATGTTCGGCAAGAATATTGAACATACGATTTCTGAAGACAGGAGACTAAATAAAACTATTTTCAAAGTTTTTATAGAATTAGCTCAAAATGTTTCTTATTATTCACATGAAAAAAAAACAACAAAAAAAGGTGAAAAAGCCGGAGTAGGAACCTTTATCATTCAAAATTTTAACGATTATTTTTATTTTCTTTTAGGTAATCCCATAAATGAAAAACACAAAGAGATATTAAAAGAAAAATGCACCAAAATAAATTCCTTTGACAGAGACAGTTTAAGAGCCTACAAAAGAGAGCTTAGGAAATTACCTCCCGGAGACAGAGGAACAGGTAATATCGGTTTAGTTCAAGCCGCTCTATTATCAAGAAACCCTTTAGATTACGAAATAATTGATGTTGATGAAGAAACATCATTTTATATAATTGCTGTTAAAATTAATAAAACTATAAATAATGAACACAATAAATAAAAAACTTAGTTTGGGTCAAAGTTTGTTTTCGGAAGAAATCAGAATTTCATACAAAGGACCTGTTGACGGTAAAATAATAACATATTTGGGAGATTATATTTCTGTTATTAATGAATTATCGGAAAAAGCAACAAAAAAACTGTTTAAAATATTTTTTGAGTTAGCAGAAAATATATCAAATTATTCATCAGAAAAAATATTACTTAAAAACGGAAAAGAAGTTGGTGCCGGTACTATTATACTTAAAGAAACCATCAAAAATTTTATTTTAGTTACCGGAAATCCAATTAATAACGAAGACCTTATTCCGATGATGGAAAACAGTAAGAATATTAATAACTTGGATCATCAAGGATTGAGGGAATATAAACGTAGTGTAAGACGTGAAGGTGCCGGCGAAAAACACAGCCCAAATATAGGTCTTATAACTGTTGCTTTAACATCCGGTAATCCGCTTGATCTTGAGATTAATCCTATTGATGAAAATACTTCATACTTTTCACTCGCAGTTAAAGTTGATAAATAATTAATAAAAACATAAATAAATGGAAAATATATATATTGAAGGTTCGCATACTAATTTTTTTATTCCTTCCGTAGATTTTAATGTTGAAACAGGAATATGCGTACTGTCAGGGGAATCATTTTTGGAAGACACTATTGAGTTTTATGACCCATTAGTTCAATGGCTTGAAGAATTCACTACTGAAGTTAAGAAAACTTTATCTTTTGAGATAAAGCTGACTTATTTCAATACAAGTACTTCCAGAAGCATTCTTGATCTCTTAA
>JAUVIG010000059.1 GCA_030592825.1 Chlorobiota bacterium
ACAAAAATTTAACTAAAAAATAATCATATGGATTACAAAGAACTTAAAGATTTTATAAAAGCAGTTGCAAAATCAGGAGTTAATGAAGTAGATATTAAAACTGATGGGATGAAACTTTCAATAAAAGTTAATTCTGAAAGTAACAAAGCAATTCATACTGAAACAATCATCCAACAAGTTCCGGTTCATACTCCTCTTGCTACAGGGACTATCTTACAGCAACCTGTGCAAAATCTTCAAACGCAAGCTCCTGTTGAAACAACTGAAAAGGAAGACAAAACTGAGGACTCAAATTATATTACAATCAAATCTCCTATGGTAGGTACTTTCTACAGAAAACCGTCTCCTGATAAAGACCCTTTCGTTAATGTAGGTGATAATATTAATGAAAATACGATTGTTTGCATTGTTGAAGCAATGAAATTATTCAACGAAATAGAAGCTGAAGTTTCCGGCAAGATAGTAAAAATTCTTGTTGACGATTCAAGCCCTATTGAATTTGAACAACCTTTATTTTTGGTTGATCCCAGCTAATCTGCGTTGATTAATAAAAGATTTGTTATTTTATAAAACTTAAATTATTTCTTAATAATATGTTTAAAAAAATACTAATAGCAAACAGAGGAGAAATTGCTCTGCGTATCATCAGAACTTGTAAAGAAATGGGTGTAAAAACAGTTGCCGTATATTCTACTGCTGATAAAGAAAGTTTACATGTTCGATTTGCAGATGAAGCAGTTTGCATAGGACCTCCTCCCGGAAATCAGTCTTACCTCGAAATACCTAAGATAATTGCAGCTGCCGAAATTACAGATGCCGATGCAATTCATCCCGGTTACGGTTTCTTGGCGGAAAATGCAAAATTCTCTGAAATTTGTGAAAAACATGAAATAAAATTCATAGGTCCCTCAGCTGACATGATAAATATGATGGGAGATAAAGCTACCGCAAAAAAAACAATGCGAAAAGCAAGTGTCCCTACAATTCCGGGATCTAAAGATATAATTGAAACGGTCAAAGAAGGAATTAAATTGTCAAACGAAATGGGCTATCCTGTTATTCTGAAAGCAACTGCAGGAGGTGGCGGAAAAGGAATGAGAATAGTAAGAAGCGAAGATGAGTTTCAAGCAAATTGGGATTCCGCTAAGTTAGAATCCGCTGCTGCATTCGGAAATGACGGTTTATATATGGAAAAATTCATAGAAAATCCTCGACATATCGAAATTCAAATTGTTGGAGATCAATTTGGAAAAGCTTGTCATCTTTCAGAAAGGGATTGTTCTGTTCAAAGACGACATCAAAAATTGACAGAGGAAACACCGTCACCTTTTATGACTGACGAATTAAGAGAAAAAATGGGAGATGCAGCAGTATTAGCAGCAACATCTATTAAATATGAAGGTGTCGGGACAGTAGAATTTTTAGTTGATGATAAGCGCAGCTTCTATTTTATGGAAATGAATACCAGAATCCAAGTTGAGCATCCTATTACAGAAGAAGTTATTAATTTTGACTTAATTAAAGAACAAATTAAGGTTGCAGCAGGAATTGCAATCAGCGGGGATAATTATTTTCCCAAAAGGCATGCCATTGAATGCCGTATAAACGCAGAAGATCCTTATAATGACTTCAGACCTTCACCCGGAAAAATTATTACTATGCATACTCCGGGAGGACACGGTGTACGTGTTGATACTCATGCTTATGCAGGTTATACCGTTCCGCCGCATTATGATTCAATGATTGCAAAATTGATCGTTACCGCAAGAACAAGAGAAGATGCCATTAAAAAAATGAGACGAGCTTTAGATGAATTTGTGATTGAAGGTATAAAAACAACAATTCCGTTTCACATACAACTAATGAAAGATGAAAAATTTGTGAGCGGAGAATATACAACAAAATTTATGGAAACTTTTAAAATGATTTAATCTTTGAAATAAATAAATTACACATTAGACCAATTAAATAATATAAATATATACTGATGAAAAAGCAAAATAATATTATTTCGGAACCCGGCATGACCAATCAATTGAAAAAAGGTACAATAATTAACGGTGATCTTACATCAGAAAGTGATGCCAGGATCGACGGAATTGTTAACGGAAATATTGATGTTAAAGGGAAAGTTATTATTGGAGCAACAGGTAAAATTACCGGCGACATTAAATGTTCATTTTGTGATATTGAAGGTACGGTAAAAGGAAAATTGACTATTAAAAACAGTTTAACTTTAAAATCAACCGCAAATTATTCCGGAGAGATCACAACCAATAAATTGATCATTGAACCAAGTGCTGTTTTCAACGGATCATGCAAAATGGATGAAAATAAACATGCAGAAGGATCATTCTTAGACAAAAAAGAAACAAAAAGATTAATTTAAATAATAAGTTTAAAAGCTATGCCAAATATTCGGGTTTAGCTTTTCAACCGGCGGCAATTAATTTTCCGAGAACTTGGAGATCTTATGAATTGGATAATTATTTCAATTTCTGAAACAATTTTTATCTTTAATTTTATCTGACTTCTCGGTTTTTTCAGCAATTTATACTGCTGTTAAAGACTTTATTTAAAAATAACTTTTATGATAAAATTGATCCGCAACTTTATAATTAAGATTATCTTTCTTACAGTGATTTTAGGAATTATCAGTGGTGCTGTGTTCCGGTTCCTGTTGCCCGATGAATATTTTGATACATTCCCGTTCTTATTGATTCTGTTTCCTTTAGTATCTTCAGTTATTCATATTCAACTGCTTAAAGCATCCGAAAAATCCTTAGCCCGATTTAATATTGTTTTTATGTTGAGTTTTATTTTGAAGTTGCTTATCTATTTAGCAATATCGGCAACAATTATTTCGCTGGAACAAGATCATAAATCCGCTTTTGTGATCACGATACTTCTCTTTTATCTTGTATATACTGTTTTTGACGTAAAAAAAATACTTGATGATATGAAGAAGTTAGATATTGATAAAAAATCTTGATTTTTTTTTATGTGGAAATTTTTTAATTTTACTTTGAATTTCAAGATTATGAAACACCTTTTCTTTGGTATCTTTTTTTCTGTAATCTTATTTTTATCATTAAGTTCTTGCAAAAAAAAACTAATAATTCCCGATAATGTTGAACTGCCGGCAACCGTTGGTGATCATCAAATAATTGCTCATTATGCTTATACATTATCATACAATGAAGAACATGAACAAGCTGATTGGGTAGCTTATGAATTAACAAAAGAAGAAGCATTATCAGATGATTATGAAAGAACAGATGATTTTAGGTCTGATAATAAAGTAAAAGACGGCAGTGCTCAATTAAGCGATTACGAACCGACGCAATCAACATATGCAAGAGGGCATCTCGCTCCTGCAGCAGATTTTAAATGGTCTGAAACTGCCATGTCAGAAAGTTTCTATATGAGTAATATGTCACCTATGCTCCATGAATTTAACAGCGGAAAATGGATGTATCTTGAAGCAGAAGTCAGGAATTGGGCAGATATTTACGACGGTGTTTATGTTGTTACCGGAGGTATTTTAACAGCCGATTTACCGACTATCGGTGCAAATAATGTCAGTGTTCCCGAAAAATATTATAAAGTAATATTAGATCTTGATGAGCAAAAAGGGATAGGTTTTATTATGCCTAATGAAGATATCGAAGATACCTTTAAAAATTATGCTGTAAGTATTGATGAAGTTGAAAATGCAACAGGATTAGATTTTTTCCCTGCTTTGGAGGATGATGTTGAAGAGAAGATTGAATCAACATTAAATATGTCAAAGTGGGATTTTAAATTTTACAAATAACAAGTTGTTGTTCAGAATAAATCGGATAGTGTAATAAATTGCTTTTATAGCGATCTGACAGATTTCTTAATTAACTGAAAATAAGATATTAAACTTATTAGATTTTTGCAAACATATCCGTTTGACCGGTTTTTAAACCGAACTTATTTACCTTTCAAAGCTTCCGCTCCGCCGGTAATTTCATTAATCTCTTTGGTAATTTCTGCTTGTCTTGCTTTATTATAAGTTATAGTTAATGAGCGTATCATTTCTGTAGCATTATCAGTTGCTTGGTGCATAGCTGTCATTCTGGCTCCTTGTTCAGCAGCATAAGAATCAGTTAATGCAGTAAAAAGTTGTGTTTTTAAAGAATCCGGAATTAAGGTTTCAAATATGTATTGTTGAGTAGGTTCAAAGATATAATCATTATTATCACGAGTATTATCATTATGCTTAACAGGCAGAAATTGCTCTTGTGTTAATATTTGAACAACAGCATTTTTAAATCGATTATAAATAATTTCAATCTTGTCGAAATTTTTATTTGCAAATTCTGACATTAAGCCGGCAGTAATACCTGATATATTTTCATATGTAAGATTATCATATACTTTATCGAAATTCTTTGCAATCCAATACCCTTTAGAATTAAGAATTTGACCGCTTTTCGCACCCATTGTATAAATGGTCAATTTCCCTTTATTATATTGTTCTGAATACTGTCCTTCAGACAATTCCATAACTTTTTTAGCAACATTTGAATTGAACGGTCCGCATAATCCTCTGTTTGAACTGACAGCAATCAGCAAAACATTTTCTTCTTTTCTTTTTTCTGTATATATATTAACTGAACCGGCACCTTTAACCTCACTTAACCGACTTAATATTTCATTTAATTTATTTGCATACGGCCTTAATTGAATAATTGCATTTTGAGCTTTTCTCAAATTTGATGCAGCCACCATTTTCATAGCATTAGTTATCTGTTTTGTTGATTTAACAGATTTTATTCGCGTTCTTATGTCTTTTAAATTTGCCATATATTAATGATCAAACTAAATTTACATTTTTTTGCTTTAATAATTCCTAAATTCAGAATTCTAATTTACTTTGTAACCGGAAGATATATTTTTGGCAACTTCTTCCATAACTTTTATTTCTGTATCAGTATAAATACCTTTAGATAATGATTCCAGAACATCTGCATGTTTAGTTTTCATATAATCAAGATATTCTTTTTCAAAACCTTTAACTTTATTTTCCGGAACATCTCTTAATAATCCCTTTGTCCCGACAAACAGAATAGCGATTTGATCTTCTACTCTGTAAGGTTCAAATTGCCCTTGTTTCAAAATTTCAACATTCCTGCTTCCTTTTTCAAGAACAGCAAGTGTAACAGAGTCAAGATCAGAACCGAATTTTGAAAACGCTTCAAGTTCTCTGAATTGTGCTTGATCCAATTTTAATGTCCCTGCAACTTTTTTCATTGATTTGATTTGTGCATTCCCCCCTACTCTGGAAACTGAAATACCAACATTGATTGCAGGTCTGATACCTGAATTGAATAAATTAGAATCCAAGAAGATTTGACCGTCAGTAATAGAAATTACATTTGTAGGGATATATGCTGCAACATCACCTTCTTGAGTCTCAATAATCGGTAATGCAGTTAGAGAACCTCCACCTTTTATTTTACCTTTTAAAGAATCCGGAACATCATTCATTTGTTTTGCAATTTTATCATCATCAATTATCTTTGCAGCTCTTTCCAGCAATCTTGAATGTAAATAGAATACATCGCCCGGATATGCTTCTCTACCCGGAGGTCTTCTTAAAAGAAGAGAAACTTCACGATATGAAACTGCTTGTTTTGAAAGATCATCATAAATAATTAATGCAGGTCGTCCGGTATCTCTGAAATACTCGCCAATTGCAGCACCTGCATACGGTGCATAAAATTGAAGTGCAGCGGGATCAGCTGCTGTTGCAGAAACGATGACAGTATATACCATAGCACCGTTTTCTTCAAGTGTTTTTGCAATATTAGCAACTGTTGATCCTTTTTGCCCGATTGCTACATAAATACAATAAACAGGTTCTCCTTTATCATAAAATTCTTTCTGATTTATAATTGTATCAATTGCAATTGCAGACTTACCTGTTTGACGATCACCTATGATTAGTTCACGTTGGCCTCTGCCGATAGGAATCATTGAATCAATTGCTTTGATACCTGTTTGAAGAGGTTCATTTACAGGTTGACGGTAAATAACACCCGGAGCTTTACGCTCTATAGGCATATTAAACTTTTCACCTGTAATTGTACCTTTACCGTCAATAGGTTCTCCAAGTGTGTTTATAACTCTGCCGAGCATACCTTCACTCACGTTGATTGAAGCAATCTTATTCAATCTTTTAACAGTATCGCCTTCTCCTATTCCTGCTGAAGGACCTAATAATACTGCTCCTACATTATCTTCTTCCAAGTTTAGAGCAATACCTTGCACTCCATTTTGGAATTCAATCATTTCATTATACTTAACACCTTGTAAACCGTATATACGTGCAATACCGTCACCAACATCAATAACAGTTCCAACTTCTTGAAATTCTGTTGCTGTACTGATACCTTTAAGTTGCTGTTTTAAAATTTCAGATACTTCTGCGGGATTTATGCCTGACATATTAATTTATTTTAATATTATTTATTATCATTCTAAAATCAAAAATCGTTAATCCTTGTTCTTAGTTCAATTTTTTAATTATTAAGCTTCCATCATCTCTTTTTTAATATCTTTCAGTTTTGAGGAAACACTTGCATCATATTGCATCCATTCAACTGTAATAATAAACCCTCCGATAATTTCCGGATCAACTTTATCTGCCATTTCAACTTTTGTTTTAAATTCAGTTGCAATTATATTTGCTACATCATTTTTTAATTTTTGATCTGCAGGAAATGGTGTAATCAATTCTACAGATTTTATTCCGAAATGTTTTCTGTAAAAATTATTGTAATTCCTTGCAATTGCTTTTAAAAATAATTCACGTTTATTGATTGATAAAAGTTTAAAAAACTTTAAACTGAGTTCCTCAACTTTATTCTTAAATATTTTATTGAAAACTTCTTGTTTCTTTGACGGAAATATTACAGGATTTTCCAAAAAACTTCTAAAATCAGTATTATTTGATACTTCAGAAAATAAATGCATATCATTATTAACTTTTTCTGCATTATTCTCTTCCAAAGCAAGTTCAAATAAAGCTTTAGCGTATCTAACCGAAATTCTGTTTGTATTCATCTTTTACATTGTTTCATTGATACATAGTAACATTGACATATTGTTTCACAGTTTAATTCAATTCAATTTTCTTTAACAATGAATCTGCATATTTTTTTTGTTTTTCTACTGAATCCAATGAATTCTTTATTACTTTTTCGGCAATTTCAACTGAAATTGATACAACTGTTTCTTTTATCTCGTGAATTGCAGAAAGTTTTTCACTTTCAATTTGAGCTCTTGCAACTCTAATTAATTTATCTGCTTCAGCTTTTGCATCAACTTTCGCATCAGCTAAAATTCTGTCTTTTACTTCTCTTGCATCTCTTAAAAGTTTTTCTCTTTCTTCTCTTGCTTCCTGCAATATTTTTTCATTTTCAGCCCTTAATCCGTCCATTTCATCCTTAGCTCGTTCAGCTGCTTTTAAAGCCTCATCAATTGATTTTTCTCTTGCTTTAAGCGATTTTAAGATAGGTTTCCATGCATACTTTTTTAGAATGTACAATACTAAAAAAAAAGATAAAGTCATCCAAAAAACTAAACCGAAATCAGGAGTTACTATACCCATAGTTTTAAAATTAGATTTTTGAAATTAGAATTACTAATTACAAAGAATTAAAAAAAAAGAGTGAAGATAAGCCAATCGCTTATCTCACTCAACAGTTCGGTTGATTAAAGAACAATCAACAAGCAGACCACAACAGCAAAGAAAGCAACACCTTCAATAAGTGCGGCAGCAACAATCATATTTGATCTGATGTCACCGGCTGCTTCAGGTTGACGTGCAATTGCATCCATTGCTTTGCCGCCGATATTCCCGATTCCGATGCCTGCACCAACAACCGCAACAGCAGCTCCTATACCTGCTCCAATCGCTGAATAATCAGCAACTGCTTGTAATAAGACTAATAATAATTCCATAAAAAAAATATTAGGGTTTTAAAAAATAAAAAACATTAATGGTGCTCTTCCGTTGCCATACCGAGATATAAGGCAGACAAGAGCGTAAAAACATATGCTTGAATTAATGCCACCAATAATTCAAGAAATGTTAAAAATATTGTAAATACAACTGAAAATACTCCGCCTCCGATACCTGCTCCTACACCTCCCATCTCTCCGAAAATAAAGATCAAACTGAAAAACCCAAGTGCAACAATATGTCCGGCTGTTATATTTGCAAATAAACGTATCATCAGCACAAAAGGTTTAATAAAGATACTCATAAATTCAATTAAAGGCATTAACGGAACCGGAAGTTTTAACCACCACGGTACTCCGGGTGTATTAAAAATATGTTTCCAATAATTCCTGTTACCGTTGATGGTTGTAATTACAAATGTAAACATTGCCAAAACCATAGTAACAGCAATATTACCGGTTAAATTTGCACCACCCGGAAAGAACGGAACTAATCCCAGTAAGTTATTAAGAAGAATAAAGAAAAAAACACTTAACAAAAAAGGTGTATATTTTATATATTTTTTCTTTCCGATCGCCGGTTTTGCAATATCATCTCTTACAAATAAAATTAACGGTTCAAGAAACGATTGCAATCCTTTCGGAGCTTGTCCCTCTCTTCTCTGATATTCTTTAGCCACAGAAATAAAAATCCATAATATTATTATAATGCTGATAAAAAGAGATAATGTGTTTTTTGTAATTGAAATATCATAAGGCCTTACTTCTTCTTCAGCAACCAACTCAACAACTTTTCCTTTATTCGGATTATCTTCTCCTTCTGCAATCCGAAAACCTTTATATGATGAATGACCGTGATGAAATTTTGAAGACATAAAAACAGAAAGTCCGGAATGCTTGCTGTATACTATAATCGGTAAAGAAATGGTAATGTGTTTCTCTCCTATTGTCATGATATGCCAACCATATTCATCCCCTATATGTCCCATTATCATTTCTCCGGGATTGAACTTCTTCTCATCACCGTTTTCTCCATGATTATCTTCACCATGTTGAGAATATGCGTAATTTGCAGAAAATATAAGAGATAAGCTAAAAGCAAAAATTAATATAACTTTAAATTTTTTAAGCATGAATTTATTTTTTACATCTTGATTTAAGATGAATACAAAAATAATTATTTTTTGTTAAAAAACATAAGAAAAAATAATATTACTTTTGTTGATTGCTTATATATAAAGATGAAAATATTTGAATCTTATATCATATTAAGAAAATTAACTTTAAGAAAAATTGTTAATGCGATTAAATTATATTTAAGTTATTTGGTTTCCGTTGTTTTTAAGACAAAAATCAGACGAGGGTATCCTGTAAGTATTTCCGTTGAACCAACATCTTTTTGCAATCTTGAATGTCCTGAATGTCCTGCCGGGAAAAAAGAACTTACAAGATACAACGGTAATATTGATTTCGGTTTGTATCGAAAGATCATTGATGAGTTTTCACCTTATTTGTTGAATTTAATTCTTTATTTTCAAGGTGAACCATATTTAAATAAAGAAATCTTCAAGCTGATTGAATATTCGGCAAAAGAAAAAAAAGTATTTACAACAAGTTCGACCAACGGTCATTATTTGAATGCAGAAAATGCAGAAAAAACAATTCGATCAGGATTAGACCGATTGATTATCTCTATTGACGGCACAACACAAGAGGTTTACGAGCAATATAGAAAGAAAGGTGATTTGAACAAAGTAACAGAAGGGATTAAAAACGTTGTTTATTGGAAAAAGAAACTCAAATCAAAAACTCCGCAAATAGTTTTACAATTTCTCGTTTTTAAATTTAATGAACATCAAATTAATGATATAAAACTATTGAGCAAGAAATTGGGAGCGGATAAATCAGTATTAAAATCAGCACAGATAAATGATTTTGAAAATGACACAACTTTAATACCGACAAATGACAGATATAAAAGATATAAAAAAACCGAAACAGGTAAATACATCATTAAAAATAAATTAAAAAACAGATGTAAACGTATGTGGGAATCTTCTGTTATAACAAATACGGGCGATGTATTACACTGTTGTTTTGATAAAAATGCAGATTATTCATACGGTAATTTGAGAGAAAATACTTTTGAAGTAATGAACAACAGCTCTACCGCATTGGAATTCAGGAAGAAGTTAATTAATAATCGAAAGGATATTGATATTTGCAGAAATTGTACGGAGGGATTGTCTTTGTAACAAACCGAAGCCTTCACTTGAAATGAAGGCTTCGGTGAAAAAGTGCAATATATGATGTAAAAATCCATCTCATTTTTACCCTCTTTGGTGAGGTTTGTGCATCATATGCTTATTCTTCTTATGACCTGCATGCATATCAAAAAATACACGTTGATCTTCTGTTAAGACTTTTCTGATTTCTTGTCTGAAAGCAGCTCGTTTTTTTGCCATATTAACCCTTATTTCAGATATTCCGTCAATAGCAGCATAAACATTATTCAAATCAACATTATCGCCGACAGATATTGTTTGTAAATGAGCTTCTTTTTCATTTAACTCATTTTTTAAGGGCATAACTTCTTTCATGTGCATGATTCTCATTTCCTTTATTTGATCTTTTTGATCTTCTGTAAGGTCAGGTATATTCATAAAAGGGCGATCTCCTTTTTTGTTATTTGCATTAGGATTTCCCTGTGCAAAAATGCTTCCTGATACAAATATCATTAAAGCAATAATTATTATACTTCTTGTTTTCATGTCGTTTAATTTAAAAATTAATAATTTGTTTTTGTTTGCATCTTTGACCGTTAATAACCGGGAAGGTTTAAACATGTATCAATAAATATTAAAATTTAATGTATGAATATTTGTTCATATGAAACAGATGTCATATATTTGTAATGTATGAATAAAAATTCATATGAATACTAAATCATAAAACAAAAAAATGAAAAATACAGTTGGTCCTCCGGTTTCAGGAGAAAATTTCAGAAATCGTGAAAAGAAATTACGTAAAGCTTCGCGTTATTTAAAGAATAGAAACAGTTTTTTAATTCTGGGTATCAGAAGAACCGGTAAAAGTTCTTTTCTGCAACATACGGCATATTTACTGAGAAAAGAAAGTGAAAAGAATATTTGTATTGAATTAGATTGTCAAACTTTTAACAGCATTTTAGATTTCTACAAAGGGCTCTATAATGAAATGCCCAAATCAATGCAAACCATGTTTAAAAAGTTTTTAAGTGAAAGCAAGCAGTTACCTAAAAAACTGGTTGATTTTATTACTGATATTTTCGATTCCGTAGAAATTTTAGGTTCAAAAGTGAATTTTCAGGACAAGCTGATGAATTACAGCAAACCTTTCGAGGAATTAGTAGCTGCATTCTTTAAGAAAAAGGAAAATGTATATTTATTTCTTGATGAACTTCCTTTTTTCTTTGAAAACATTAAAGCAAAAACAAATAAAACAGATGAAATAACACAAATTCTTACCAATTTAAGAAGTTGGCGACATGCAGGTTTGCCTATTGGTATAACAGGTTCGTTAAATTTGCATCAACAACTGGAATATCTCGGAATAAGTCGAAAACTATTGGCAGGTTTAAACACTATTGAATTGTCTCAGTTTACTTATGAAGAAAGCAAATCTTTCATAAATGAACTTTCAGAAAATGATAAATATAAATGGTGGACAAATGAAATAACAGAAAAGTTGCTGGAATTGTTGCCGGATTTTATTCCATATTTCCTGCAATTCTCTTATAACGAAATTGCTGTTTATGAATGTAAAAACAAAAAAGAAGTGGAAGAAGTATTTCATAATGAAATTATGCCGGGACTTTTTAAAGATTTTACTTATCAGTTTGATGAACGCTTAACTGTTTTTAAAGGAAATGACTTAAAAACAGCAATGTCTCTTTTAGATTTTATTGCGATTAACGAAGATGTTAATATAATAAAACTGCAAGAAAAATTCGGCAGGAAATTTAACTATGAAATTTTGATAAAATTAATAGACTATGAGTATATAAAACTATCCGGAAATCAAGAATATAGTTTTACTTTAAAGATTATCAGAAATTGGTGGATTACTAAACGAGTTTTAAATAAAAAGAAATGAGTTATATTGCAAAATTCAATCCGTACAGTATGGATAACGAGACCATACTTGCTGTCGCAACAGGCAGAAAGCATTTATTAAATCAAGTTTTGGGAACTTTAACAGATAATTTAGAAACGTCATCTGTTGCACAGCATTTTGTAATCAGAGGACCGAGAGGAATGGGAAAATCTTTTTTCTTAAAATACTTGCAAATTAATTTTAATAATACGGAAAAGTTTAAGAACTGTGATTTCTTACTTCTCCCGGAAGAACAAAACAATGTTAATTCTCCTTCCGATTTAATTAAGCTGATTTTAAATCAGGCAAAAGGTCATTCCGGAGAAAAAATAACATCTCTTTGGGAAGAACCGGAAGATGTTTGGCAAAATGAATTATCCAAACTAAAAAGATATATTTCTGAAAAGAAAAAATTGCATAATAACTATATGTTGGTTGTTGTAATAGAAAATCTTAATGATTTTCTAAGAAATATAAAATCCGATAAAAAAACCGAAAAACTTTACGAATCTCGTTTCAGGCACTTATTAGAAAAAATTAAATATTTTACGGTAATAGGTGCTACTCCCGTAATTGAATCGGAAGCAACAGACGGTGATTATAACAGCAGACTTTTTCATGCTTTTAAAAAATACAAATTAAGAACTTGGACAGAAAATGATTACTCCAAATATTTTGAACGAAGAAAAAATGTTAAAATTGAAGAGCAAGGAGTAACATTTTCAAAAGAACAAACAGCTTTGATGAAAGCAAAACTGAAAGCTTTAAGCCAATTTACAGGCGGAAGTCCTCGAATGGCTGTTGTTTTGACTAACCTCCTGCTAGATGACGACCTTATTTCCACCGTAAAAACATTATTCGGCTTAATAGATGATTTAACGCCCTATTATCAAGACTTAACAAAAAGTATTCCTCCAAAAAGCAAAATATTGTTTGATACCTTGATACGAAAAGGTGAAAATTTATCGCAAAGTGAATTGGCAAAAATGGTAGGTGCAACACAAAGCAAGATTTCCAAAGCTTTTCTTTGGTTAAAAGATAACGGATATATTATCGGAAAAAAACGAACAAACAGCCCGGCGTTTTCTTATAAAGTGGCTGACAGAATTCATGTTTTATACTATCAACTTCGAGAAATACATCATGATAAAAAGATAACACCTATTTGGTTATTATCAGACTTTTTGGTGGCATTTTATCAGGAAAATGAATTACAGACATATGCAAATAAATATTTAACAGAACAACCCGGCAGAGAAGCAAATGATATAGCAAAAGTGTATTTAATGTCGGCAGGATTATGCAAAGAAGAGCAATTACCTGATTTTGAAAAATCGGAAGATTGGTTGAAATATATTACAGAGCTACAAGAACAGAAAGGCATAAAATATAAAAAAACGGAATTTAAAAGTATTGAAGAAAAAATTGAGTTTTAT
>JAUVIG010000324.1 GCA_030592825.1 Chlorobiota bacterium
ATATGTTCTATTTCCTTTTGATGCTTTGTTACTATTGTTTTCATCCACATTTAAAGAAATACACTCAACTCCTTCCTTTAAATTTGTAGTTATTAATTCAATAGTTACGCCCTTATCATCATCTTCTTGCATGTTATTTTTATCAACATTATTTTCTCCTTCAGAAACAGATGTATTTTTCATTGCTTCAATATCAACATCATTTGTTGTTAATGTGAAGTCGGTATTTTTAATAAAATCATTCAACTCATTTTCATCTTTACAATAAGCAACATAAAAAGCTGTATTACCGTTTTCATCCGAAACGGTAAATTCTTTTTTAAATTGCCCTGCATACTCATCATTAACTTCGGATATTCCTACTTCTTCAATAACTTTTTCTTGTTCTGTTTTAAATCCTTTCTTCTCACAACTCTGAAACACAATAAACATTCCAAGCATTAAAAATAATACAATTCTTGATTTTCTCATAATTAAATATTTTAATGGTTTATAAAATTTAAGACCACAAAGCTGTTTTTTTTTTTTCGAAATATCAAAATTTATTTTTAAAAAGTTTTTAATATGCTTTTATCCCTTGGTGTAAAAAATTTGTTTATAGCATACAGTACCGACACAGATTGTTTGTATCTGTAATTTTAATCTCCAAATATATCTACAAACTACATTCAATGAACCATAAACAAGTTTTGCCGGTTTATATTAAAAATATACTTTTACCGATAATTTATTTTTCACTAAAAAAACTATTATGTACAAAACCATTTTAACATTACTGATTTTAACTTTTTCATTTGTTGGATTTGCACAAAAAACAAATGATCACGGCGGAAAAGTTCCTTTGGATAAAAATGTTATTTACGGAACATTACCTAACGGAATGAAATATTACATCAGACATAATGAAGTGCCTAAAGACAGAGCTGAATATTACATTGTTCATAATGTAGGAGCTGTTTTAGAAAATAGAGACCAAAACGGATTAGCTCACTATACTGAGCATATGGCTTTTAACGGAACAAAAAATTTTCCGGGTAAAGGAATCCTGGATTTTATGGAGTTGAACGGAGTTGCTTTCGGACATAATGTAAATGCTTTTACTTCTCATGATGTAACAGCATATATGCTTTCAAAAGTTCCGACAACAAGACCCGGTTTAATTGATACATCATTATTGGTACTTCATGATTGGTCATGTTTTATATCTATGGAAGATAAAGAAATTGATCTTGAAAGAGGTGTTATTCATGAAGAATGGAGAACAAGAAGAACTGCTGATTTCAGATTGCGAAAAAAAACGGCAGAAGTACTGTTCAACGGTTCAAAATACGTAGAGCATGATGTTATTGGTGATATAGATGTTATTGATAACCACGAATACAAAACCATGAGAGATTTTTATTTTGACTGGTATCGTCCTGACCTTCAGGCTTTAATTGTAATTGGTGATTTTGATCCTCAGGATATTGAAAACAGAATTAAAAAAATATTTGCTGATATTCCTAAAAGAGAAAACCCTAAAGAACGCTATTATATTGACATACCCGATAACAAAGAGCCTTTAATAAAGGTGGCTACTGATCCTGAAGCAAGCAGAATATCTGTTCAACTTGTTTATAAACATGATATTGTTGAGCCTGAAAATAAGGATATGAATTATTATAAATTGCAAATTGAAAACTCATTGTATCAAATAATGTTCAATAATCGTTTAAATGAATTAACACAATCTGAACATCCGCCTTATGTTTATGCTTATAATTTCTACGGAGACATTGTCAGAAAAAAAGCTGCATATTACACAATGGGAATTGCCAATCCGGGCGAAATTCATTTAACCCTTGCTACCTTATTGACAGAGAATAAGCGTGTAAAAGAACACGGTTTTACTGAATCTGAACTTGAAAGAGCAAAATCTGAATTATTAATGCGTTTGGAAAAACAATATAATGAAAGAAGCAAAACAAAATCTGAAAGGTATGTTTGGCGATATTTCAGTAATTTTTTGACAAATGAACCGGCTCCCGGAATTGAATTTGAGTTTGATTATAATAAGAAGATTTTACCAAGTATAACTGTCAGAGAAGTTAACATACTTGCAAAGAAAAGAATTATAGAAAATAATATGGTAGTTACGGTTACAGGTCCCGAAATTGAAGGAAAGGAATTATTCAAGGAATCTGAAATATTAGAAATTATTGAAAAAATAAAAGCAAGACCTGTTGAGGCTTATGTTGATAATGTATTGGATGAGCCTTTATTGAAAGATATTCCGAAAGCATCAGAAATGATTAATGAAACTACAGAAAACGGGCTTACTGAATACAAATATGATAACGGTGTAACAGTTGTAATAAAACCTACGGATTTTAAAGATGATGAAATACTAATGACAGCATTCAGTTATGGCGGAGTTTCTTTAGTATCTGAAGAAGATATTCCTTCTGCAATGATGGCATCATCAATTATTTCAATGTCCGGCGTTGGTGAATTTTCAAATATTGAATTACAAAAAAAATTAAGCGGGAAAAATGTTCGTGTAAGTACTTTTATTGATATGAACGATGAAGGTTTTAACGGTAATTGCTCACCCGCAGAATTTGAAACTTTGTTGCAATTAACCTATTTATATTTTACTTCACCAAGAAAAGATGAAACAGCATATTCAGCATATATGCAAAGAATAATGGCTTTCCTTGAGAATAAAAGTTTAGATCCTAATGCAAGATTCAGGGATACAATATCAGTTACTATGGCAGATTATCATCCGAGAGTGATGCCTTTTAATAAGGAATTGTTGAGTAAGGTTGATTATGAGAAGTTATTTAATATATATAAAGATCGTTTTAAAGATGCTGAAGATTTTGTATTTATTTTTGTAGGAAATATTGATCCGAAAACTGCAAAGCCCCTTATTGATTCATATTTGGGTGGTTTGCCGAGCAATAACAGAGAGGAAACATTTAAAGATAATAATATTAGAACACCTAAAGGTATTGTTGACAAGAAACTTAAATTCAAATTAGAAGTAGATAAAAGCACTGTATATGTAAATTTTTCGGGGGATTATAAATATACACCAAAAAACAATGTTGATTTGGCAGCTTTGAAGTATCTTTTTAATCTTCGTTATACTGAAACAATCAGAGAAGAAGAAGGAGGAACATATGGTGTAAGAGTTAGTTCTGAAAGGAATCATTATCCGATAGAAACTTATCAAATGAAATTTAAGTTTGATTGTGCACCTGAAAAATCTGAACATCTGACTTCAATTATTTACAGAGAAGTTGAAAAAATTAAAAAAGAAGGGCCTACAAAAGAAGATTTTCAAAAAACAGTAGAATATCTTAAGAAAAACAGAGAGGAACAGTTAAGAGAAAACTCATTTTGGAAATCGGCATTATTAATAAAATATTATCACGGATATGATCCTGCAGATGCAGAAAATTTTGATAACTTAGTTAATTCATTAACAATCGAAAGTCTTAAAAAAGCAACAAATAAATTTTTTAATAATGATAAACATGTTCAAATAGTTTTAATGCCGGAATAATAGTATTATCAATCATGAGTTCGGTTTAAAAGGTAAAAAATCATCCAAAAGATGCATAGCAACTTTCTGTAATTAGGTAGAAATAAGCAAGATAGTTTTTGTATGTTTTGCAGAATTAGTTGCTTTGCACCTTATTTTAAACCTTTCCGTTTTTCGGGAAGGTTTTTATTTTTTTGTAACATTTAACTTTTTGTGTCGTCTTAAGAGAAGATATTAGATTTTTAAAAACTAAATAAATACAAAATGAAAAAGTTATTAACATTGTCAAGTTTAATGCTGATTTTTTTTACCTTAATATCTTGTAATATTTCAGGTGTTAAAGGCAGCAAAAATGTCATCAAAAAAAATCGAACGATTACTGAATCTTTCAATGCAATAAAAGTAAGCCAAGGTATTGATGTTTATTTGAAACAATCGGATAATATATCTGTAACTGTTGAAGCAGATGATAATATTTATGATCTTCTTATAACAGAAGTAAAAAATAATGTTTTACATATCTATTTTGAAAAGAATGTAGGACGCGTAAAAGCAAAAAAAGTATATGTGTCAATGAAAGAGATAGTTGCCCTAACTGCTTCAAGCGGAGCAGATATTAAAGGTGAAGGAAAAATAACAGGAAATACTCTTAAATTAAAAGCATCAAGCGGAGCTGATATTGAATTGGAATGTGATGTTGAAGAATTAACATGTACAAGCAGCAGTGGTTCTGATATTGATATTTCAGGTACATGTATAAAATTTGAAGCAAACTCAAGCAGCGGATCGGATATTAATGCCGAAGATTTAAAATCAAATCATGTTGATGCAGAATCTTCAAGCGGTTCTGATATCACAGTTTATGTAATTGAAACATTAAAAGCAGATGCAAGCAGTGGAGCTGATATTATATATAAAGGCGAACCGAAAGAAAAAAATATTGAAAAATCTTCCGGAGGAAGTGTAAGAGGAAGATAAAAATTGTTTTTCATACACAGCAATAAATCAAATGTACAGAGCATCACAATTTTGTGGTGCTTTTTTATAAAGGACGGATTCGAAAATTATTTTCTTAAAGATGCAGAAAAAATTATAAATTAGATTAATTTTGTTTTTTATTTAAACAATTAAAAAACATTATTATGGCAGATTTTAATAAACAAAGATTATTTATTGTAATA
>JAUVIG010000437.1 GCA_030592825.1 Chlorobiota bacterium
GTTTAGCATAATCATTTCTTAATTTAACAATTTCATCTCCGTTTTCTGCATGAACAGTAATCATCCCGCCTGCTTTTGCAACAGCCTTCATAACTTTCAGTAAAATATTATCTTCCAGACCGATGCTGTCTTTATAAGCCATATAAACCTTAAAAGATGTTACACCTTCTTTAATAACTTCTTTTATTTCATTTTCAATATTATCATGCCAATCAACAGGAGAAACATGAAAACTGTAATCAATTAAGGATGTTTCAGCTTCTTTTTTTCTTTCAGATAAAGCTTCAATTAAACTTTGACCTTTTCGAGGAGTAACAAAATCAATTATTGTAGTTGTTCCGCCGAATAAAGCTGCTTTACTTCCCGTATAAAAATCATCGGAAGAAAATCCGGCAGGTGTCGGGAGATGCATATGTACATGAGGGTCAATGCCTCCGGGAAAAACGTATTTTCCTGTTGCATCAATAAGTTCAGCGTCTTGTTTTTTCAGATTAGTTCCAATATCATAAATTAATCCGTCCTTAATTAAGATATCCGAAACAAATGTCATTTCAGAAGTAACAATAGTGCCGTTTTTAATCAGCAAATTCATTTTAGTAAATGTTATTTAATTCTGTCATTCAATCATTTTATCATTCTATCATTCCATATTCTTAATAAAAAGACCTTCATCATTTTTTACAAAGCCTACTTTTTTTAAATACTTAATATGATCATAAGTTTGAGGAAGAACAGCAATATTTTTTATCCCGTCATCCGTAAATTTTTTATTGAGACGATGATATACAAATTTTGCATTTTTATAATCTCTGTATTGCGGAATTACAAAATCTAATCCGACTCTTAATTCTGAACTTCCCTCTTTATGAGCTAAAAAAATTCCGGCAACAGCCATATTTCTTAATATAAAAAAACTGACAGTATTTAATTCAGGTTTATATTTAAAACCGGGGAAAAATTTCTGTATTTCTTTATCATAAAATTTCAGAAAATTTATTAAGTATTTATTACTGCCTCTAATTTCAAGTGTTGTGAATAATTCCTTTTTATTGTAAATTCTGATTAAATAAAAAATATCTACAGAAATAATAAAAACATTTAAAATAACAATCGGTATGGCATTAAATAATATTCCGTATGTAAGAAATGAAAATGCTCCGGCCAAATTTATCCACCTGAATTTTACGATGGAACTCATTGTCATTGAAACTGCAATGATTACTGATGCTGTATAGCCTATAATTTGAATGAAATCCATATTATTATTGAATAGTGAATAATGTGTAATGAATATTTGCAAATTAAAGATATTGTTATGATAAAAAAAAGAAATGTTATTAACAGGAATGAGGCGTGGTAATATCAGAACTTTGCAAAAGTTTGGTAAACTGTTTGGTGCTACGCCTAATTTAGTTGGTAAATAATATTAGGATCAATTATATAACTATTTACTCATCCTCTCCCAAAGTCTCACAGCTTGTTCTTGTGCATATTTCATAATTTCAATTTCATTTACAGTTTGCACTTTTTTATCTTTAACAATTAATTTTCCGTCAGAAATAACATGTTGAATATCATTTGAATTGAAACCGAATACAAAATGTCCGAGGAAATTATTTTTATTGATCGGTGTTGGTGATTGATAATCTATAACTACAAGATTATTTTCACCGTCTCCCTTAAAATTATTTTTATCAAGATAATGATGTACATTTCTAAAACGTTGATACACACCCGGATAATCAATTATATCAAAACCTTGTCCGACAAAAAATGCTTGTTGTGCGGAACGTAACATATTGCTGTGCATTCCGTCAGTTCCAAGCATTAAGTTATCACCCATATCTTTTGCATTAAAATATCCGACATTATTATTTAAGTTACTTTCTGTGTTTTGAACAACATAAACATTTGAATTTCTGACAATAGTCTTCTCATTTTCAGACAAATGTAAACAATGTCCGAGAATAGTTTTTGAAGAATTCAGAACATCGTAATCATCTAAACGTTCGATAACTCTCTTTCCGTAATTAATTAATGAATGGTCTTGGTCGTATCTGTCTTCCGCAACATGAATGTGAAAACCCGAATTATATTTATGCATCAAACCGGCGGCTTTTTTCATGCTCTCATTTCCTACAGTAAAGGAAGCATGTAAACCTATAAGTCCTTGTTTATTTTGAAGATAATTTTTTGTTTCCTGAAGACCTTGCTCTGCTTTATCAAGTCCGTCTCTGTCGGTAATTTCATAACACAGCAAGTGACTCACTCCTACTCTTTCAAAAGCATCAGCAATAATATCCAAAGATCCGGAAATATAGTTTGGTGAAGCATGATGGTCAACAGCAAAAGTAGAACCTGCTTTTGCACAAGCAATTGCAGTAGCCAAAGCACTTGCTTCAATCATATCTTTATCAAGCGATTTATCCAAAGTCCACCAAATATATTTCAGTATTTCATAAAAGTTCTCAGGTGATTTCTTTGGCGCTCCCATACCTCTCGCCAAAGCAGAATAAACATGATGATGGCCTACTGCGAAAGACTTTGTAACAATTTTACCTGTACAATCAATAAGTTCTGCGTTTTCAACATTTGCATCATCAACAAATTTAATTTTACCGTTAACACCGGCTTCAACAAGAATGTTAGTTTGTTTAAAATCAAGTGTTTTCCAATTGATGTATGTTGCGTTTTTTAAGAGTATCATAAATTAACGGATAAAATTGTTTAAATTGTAAATTTAGTGTTTGTAAACGCTAAAAATACGTATATTTAGGGATTGTAAACACCAAACTTACACTTTTTCTAAAATTTCTTGGTATAAAAATGACAATAAGGTGGGGAACCGGAATTCTCATAATAATCCTGATGATATTCTTCAGCTTTCCAAAATTCCGTTGCCTTTGTTAGTTTAGTTGCAACTTTATAAGCTTTTGCTTCTAATTGTTTAATTAATTTTTCAGCAATATTCTTTTGATCTTCATCAAAATAAAAAATTTCAGAACGGTACTGATTGCCGACATCCGGTCCTTGACGATTTATTTGTGTCGGGTCGTGAGTTTCAAAGAATATTATCGCTAACTCTTCATAAGTAACTTCTTCAGGATTGAATATTACTCTCACAGCTTCTGCATGTCCTGTAGTTTTATTGCAAACTTGTTCATAAGTCGGATTTTCAACATGCCCGCCGATGTAACCCACTTCTGTAGAGATTACTTCTTTCTGCTTTTTCATCCAATGCTCCGTTCCCCAAAAACAACCTGATGCAAAAATTGCAGTCTCTGAAAACTTTGGCAAACTTGTATGTTCAAAAGAAAGTGAAACAGAGCTTACACAATGTCTTGTATTCTTGTCTGTATATAATTCTCCGAGAAAAACATGCCCAAGATGTCCTCCGCAATTTGCACATACAATTTCGGTTCTCATACCGTCAGCATCCGTTACTCGTTTAACAGCACCTTTAATTTCATCGTCAAATGACGGCCAACCGCAATGAGCATCACATTGCTTGCAATTATAAGTTCCTGTTTCTTCATGTTTGTAATATTTTCCCGTATATGGTTTTTCTGTTCCTTTATTCAGGATAATATTTTGTTCTTCTTTTGTTAGTTTGTTGTATGGCATTGGTTTGTTTTTGTATTAGTTCTA
>JAUVIG010000419.1 GCA_030592825.1 Chlorobiota bacterium
AGAAAAGCTATATCGCGGTGCAGGGCTGGGTTTATCAATTTGTAAAAGCATTGTAGAATTATTAGATGGTGAAATTTGGTTAGATTCTGAATTGAATAAAGGTTCTACATTTTATTTTAGTATTCCTTATTTATAAATATTTATCATAAGTTGCTTTTTAAATCAAATACTTCAATATAAATTTCAAGTTAAAATTAATTCCGAAATATACTTGACGGTTTATTTACTTTTTCTACTTTTATAGCAATATTAAATTTCAGCTGAAGACAAATAATTAATGAATTATTATCGGAAAATACCGGTTTACTTGGAGATACTTTGTTTATCGCTGATAACATTTTCAGTATATGCACAAAATACTGAACCCAATATCGTAAATCTATCAATAAGAAACGGGCTTTCACAGAATAATGTCATTTCAATTTTTAAAGACAGTAAAGATTTTTTATGGATAGGCACAAATGAAGGACTAAACAAATATGACAGTTACAATTTAACTAACTTTTACAGTAACAATAATACAAAAAACACTCTGTCGAACAATACAATTTGGACAATAAACGAAGACAAATACGGTAACATATTAATCGGGACTCGAGAAGGCTTAAATATATATAATCCCGTAAGCGGAAAATTCACAATATATAAAAACGAAGAAAATAATCCTCACAGTATCAGTCATAATAATATTCGTTCAATTGCCACATTCGACTCAGTAAACTTTTGGCTGGGAACTAACAACGGATTAAATAAAATTAATTTAAAAACGGGTAAATGCACTCGTTTTTTTAATAATCCCGATAATGAAAACTCAATATCAAATAACACAGTAATATCTCTTTTTGCTGATGAAAATAATATTCTTTGGGTAGGAACCAGAAACGGATTAAATAAACTTGACACTAAAACAGAAACCGTTAAACGTTTTTTACACTCTCCAAGCAATTCAAACACAATTTGCGGAAATAACATCAGAAGTATTATAAAAGATGATACCGGTAAAATATGGGCAGGTACAGAAAACGGCATTTCATGTATTTGTAAAAATCAACAAGGTAACGAAATTATTTCATCCTATTCTGCCGTAAATAATAATCTGTCTTTAAAAGATGTTTCTGTTATAAAAAAAATAAGAGATAATGTTTTGTTTGTAGGCACTTTAAGACTTGGTGCATATTTTTTTAACACCGGAAATAATAAATTCTTTAAAGGCACATCTGTCTTTAAAAATATTGATAAAATCAGAACAGCATATTACAATAAAGAAGGTATTTTATGGATCGGCACTTCTAACAACGGTGTGTATAAAATTATTTTTTCCGATGAAATATTTACTCAACAAAAAATTAAAGATAAAAATAACAATTATTTAATGTTTTTTTCATTTTACGAAGATAAAAATAACATTATATACTGCGGTACTACTGACGGTTTGATTAAATATAACCGTAAAACACAAAAACACAAAACTTTTTTCATAAAAGATGTAAAAAAGCTTGATAATACAATTAGGGCAATAACACGTATTGACAGTAACAACTTGCTGATAGGTACTTACAAAAACGGACTGTGGGTATTTAACACAAAAAAAGAAACTTTCAGTGAACACAAGTTCAATAAACTATTTCCGGAAAGCCGTCAAATTATGCCGTTTTACAAGAGAAATAATAACTTGTGGATTATTTGCAATACAGGAACTTTTTACAAATATTCATTGGCGGACGATGAATTCACAAAACATCGTTTAAAAAGTGATGCTTTAATTTTATCAATATTTGAATATAAAAAAGGGAAATTTCTGATAGGGACGCTTTCAGACGGCTTATGGCAATATGACAGCAAAACAAAACAATCTGCCAAAGTAAAAAAGAACAATGTGAAAATTAATTCTGTAACCGGAATTATTCAGAATTCAAAAAAGGAAATATTTTTATCAACATACGGTTCAGGTTTGCTGAAAATATCAGATAACACAACAAATAAGATAACAACTTTTTCCGAAAAATTTTCGGGCGATATTTACGGACTGCTTTTCGACAAAAACGAAAATCTTTGGTTTGGGACAAACAAAGGTCTTATAAAGTTTAATCCGGAAAATAATAATTTACATATTTACCATGAAAACAGCGGACTTCAAGGCGAAGAGTTTAATATGGGTGCATGCATAAAATGCTCCGATGGTGAAATGTTTTTTGGCGGTGTTAACGGGTTTAATCATTTCTATCCGGATGATATTAAAAGAATCAGAAATAAAAATAAAGTTATTATTACTGATTTAAAAATTTTAAATAATTCAGTTTCTCCCGGTGATACAATCAACAATAGAGTAATATTAAACAAAAATATTCAATATACAGATGAAATTACATTAACCAGAAAAGACTATTATTTTTCACTTCATTTTGCTTGCATTGATTTTAAAAACTTCGGTTCTCTGAAATACAGATATAAACTTGAAGGATATGATAAAACATGGGTAACGACTGATGCTGAAAATCGTACAGCAGTTTATCGCAATATGCCTTCCGGAGAATATATTTTCAAAGTTCATGTAACCGATAATACCGGATACCGTTGCACCAAGGACGCCTTTATAAAAATACTCATTAAACCTCCGTTTTGGGAAACTACTCTGTTTTATATATTTATCATTTTTTTTATACTATTTATAACAGTAATTTTTATTCGATTCAGAGAACGTAATTTAAGAAATGAAAAAACAAAACTTGAAGCAATAGTATCAGAAAGAACACATGAACTTAAAAGCAGCAATGTAGAATTGAAAGACTATAAAAATCATCTTGAAGATATAGTAAACATACGAACAAAAGAACTTAAAAATCAGAACGAAGAATATTTGACCCTAAATGAAGAATATCAACAACAAAACAAAGAACTTATAAAAGCAAAAGAAAAAGCTGAAAAAGCTGATAAATTGAAATCAGCATTCTTAGCAAATATGTCGCATGAAATAAGAACTCCTATGAATGCAATACTCGGCTTTTCTCAATTACTTAATGAAAATGATATTACAAAGAAAAAACGAATTAAATTTGTTGAAATGATAAATTCGAGCGGAGAATCGTTATTACATCTTATTGACGATATAATTGACATTGCAAAAATTGAAGCCGGTCAATTAACAATAGTAAATACCGATTTTCCTGTAAATAATATTATCAAAGAAATCTGCAATTCATTCAGCATAAACAAAAACAAAAAAGAAAAAACAAAAATTGAACTGAAAATTTCAATATCCGAAAATATAAATCCGAAAATACATACTGATGAGTTCAGATTCAGACAAATACTTAATAACTTAATATCAAATGCTTTAAAATTCACAAAATCCGGTTATATTGAAACAGGATACATTATTGATAAAAATATTTCTGACAATATTACCTTTTTTGTAAAAGATACAGGTATCGGAATTCCTAATGATGAACAAAGCAGTATTTTTCATCGTTTTTCCAAAATTGAAGGTGACAAAACAAATGTGTACAGAGGAACCGGTCTCGGACTTGCAATATCTAAAAATATTATCGAACTCAGCAACGGAAAAATATGGGTAGAATCAGAAATAAATAAAGGCTCAACATTCTTTTTTACCTTACCCTTGTCAAAATGAAATCATTTAAAACATATACAACATTGATAATAATATTATTAAGCATTACACTATTTTCATGTAATAATAAAAATAATATCACGGCAAAAAAAGGAACTATTGATTTAAGCAATCACTATTTTAAAACCGACGGTATTATTAAACTTAACGGCGAATGGGAA
>JAUVIG010000336.1 GCA_030592825.1 Chlorobiota bacterium
AATAAGAATTAATTTTTATATTTGTATTGAAAAACTAATAATTTTATGAAAAAGAAGTTATTGAGCAGAATTACTCTTAACCCAATATTATATCATTTAATCTAAACAACATGAAAAATATATTTATTTTATTCCTTTTAACAACAGGCATTCTAAATGCCCAAAACAAAACACCTGAAACTGTTTTCGTTGAAGGCGGAACTTTTAAAATGGGTATTGATGAAAGCAAATATTTTGATGAATTTCCTGACCATTATGTTACCGTCAATAGTTTTAATATCGGAAAATATGAAGTTACCATTGAAGAATATACAGGCTTTTGCAGAACAGCCGGTTTTGATTTACCAACAGGAGAGCCTAATATACCGGCAACAAATGTCAGTTGGGAAGAAGCCATAATGTATTGCAATTGGTTAAGCAGGCTGAACCGTTTAGATAAATGTTACAGAATAATTCGTGATGATAAGAAAAAAACTTTTGAAGTTGAATTTGACAAAACTGCAAACGGTTATCGACTGCCTACTGAAGCTGAATGGGAATATGCCGTAAGAGGCGGAATTAACAGAAAGAATTATGCTTACAGCGGCAGCAATAACGCAAGTGAAGTTGCTTGGTTTACGGGTACCGGCAGAATGTTACATCCTGTAGGTGAAAAAAAGCCGAATGATCTGGGATTATATGATATGACAGGAAATTGTCAAGAATGGTGTTATGATGTATATCTGTTTGATTATTATAAAAACACTCCAAAAGAAAATCCGATTTGTGAAAAAGGAGCACTTGAAAGAGTCAGCAGAGGCGGCAGCTTCAACGGATATGAAGAATCATTGAGAATAACTAAACGATTATATAATGCTACTGATTTTAAAGATATAACTTTAGGATTCAGGGTTACCAAAAACCAATAACAAAAAAAAGCTGCAATTAATAATGCAGCTTTTTCGCTTATAAACTCATATAGATTAAATCTTTTATTTTCCCTCGGTAAATGCCTTTAACATCAAAAAGAATTCCGTTTTCTGATGAATGTTCTTTAAAGAACGATTCCGGAAGGCTTTTGTATTCTTTATGATTTACTGCAACAATAATTGCATCATAATCTTTGTCAATATTATCTTTTAGGGTTATTGCGTATTCTTCAAAAACTTCTTCAACAGAAGCATACGGATCTGTAACATCAACATTTACTTTATATGATTCAAGTTCTTTAACTACATCAGCAACTTTTGTATTACGGAAATCACTAACATCTTCTTTAAATGTAAAACCCATAACCAATACCTTGGCATTTAGAATATTTTTTTCTTGAGCTGCAATTTTTTTCACAATTTGTTTAGCCACATATCCACCCATTGAATCATTTACAAAACGCCCGGAGTTAATTATATGAGGATGATAACCCAATTCTTTTGCTTTATGAACTAAATAATACGGATCAACACCTATACAATGTCCTCCGACTAAACCGGGAGAAAATTTTAAAAAATTCCATTTAGTACCGGCAGCTTCAAGAACTTCAAATGTATTAATACCAAGTTTACTGAATATTATAGACAACTCATTCATTAAAGCAATATTAACGTCTCTTTGAGTGTTTTCAATAATTTTTGCAGCCTCTGCAACTTTTATTGAACTTGCTCTGTGTGTACCGTTCTCAAGTACTATTTCATAGGTTTTTGCAATATTATCTAATGCTTTGGCATCACATCCGGATACAACTTTTGTTATTTTAGTAAGTGTATTTACTTTATCACCCGGATTTATTCTTTCAGGTGAATATCCAACTTTGAAATCTTCAATATACTTCAAACCCGACACTTCTTCTAAAATCGGGACACAATCATCTTCCGTACAACCCGGATAAACCGTTGATTCAAATACAACATAATCACCTCTTTTCAAAATTTTTGCTACAGTTCTGCTTGCATTTAACAGAGGAGACAAATCAGGTTGATTATGCTCATTTATCGGTGTAGGTACTGCTACAATATGGAATTGAGCTTCTTTTAAATCATTTGGGTCGGATGTAAATAATATATTAGTTCCTTTAAAATCTTCGGAAGAAAGTTCTTTACTCGGATCAATACTCTGTTTCATCATCTCGACTTTTTCCTTATTTATATCAAAACCAATAACTTTTATTTTTTTTGCAAATTCAAGTGCAATCGGTAAACCAACATAACCTAAGCCGACTACCGAAAGTGTCGCTTTTCGTCTAATAATTTTATTATACATAATGAATTTATTAATATTTTTCTTTAAAAATTTGATTTTAGAATTTTATTGAGTTTCTGCAATATTAAATTTTATATACGGCAACTTTGCTGAATTATACTATTATATTGTGAAACTTTGTTTTTTTAGCAAAGTTTGTGAAAAAATTTAAATTGATACGTAAAAATTGTTTATTTGTTTAACTGTTTATTTGATTATGATTTTGCATCGAATCGTTATAAACAAATAAGCAAATAAACAGTTAAACATTATACACTAAACAAAATTTTATCTTCATTATTTATTTGTAGCTTTGCTACGCTAAGTTATATCCCCCTTAACAAGGGATGACAGTCTCCTTTCAGTCCCACGGGAACAGCATTTCGTATTTCGTAAACCGTTTGTACTGTTGGCCTTACAGCATCAATACCAAAGCCGTTCCCTTTTAAAATTTCTTGATAACTTAAAGTATGCAGATCAGTAAAGCCGCCGCTGAATTCAATTTCTTTACCGTCAACTGTAATTGAACGATAAATTCTTTGTCCTTTTGCTTTAATATCAACCGGAATATTTTTATAATCAACACTTAAAAACCATCTTACATTCGCCTTTTCTAATTTGAGAAATCCTGCAGCTTTTTCTTCTTCAGAGATGTGTACAATATTTTCTTTCACATTCCCGAATATCCATGTCAACATATCAAAAAAATGAACCCCGATATTGGTAGCTACTCCTCCTGATTTTTGATTTTCACCTTTCCAACTTATAAAATACCATTTTCCTCTTGATGTCAAATATGTTAAATCAATATCATAAATTTTATTTTTCGGAGATTTTTCAACTTCTTCTTTTAACTTAATAATATTGGGGTGCAATCTTAATTGCAGTATATTATTGATCTTTTGTCCGGTTTCTTTTTCAATATCACCCAAAGCATCAACATTCCATGGATTTAAGACCATTGGTTTTTCGCAAATTGCATCTGCATGTTGTTTTAATGCAAACCTTATATGAGAATCATGTAAATAATTAGGAGTACAGATACTTACATAATCAATGCTTTTATTTTCATTATGACGTAATTTATCAATATGTCGATCAAAACGCTCAAATTCAGTAAAAAAATCAGCATCAGGAAAATAGCTGTCAATAACACCTACACTGTCAAACTTATCAAGAGCAGCTATTAAGTTATTACCTGTTTCTTTAATAGCTTGCATATGTCTGACAGCAATATAGCCTGCTGCTCCTATTAAGGCAAAGTTTTTCATACTATAGTTTATTTACTTTATTGTTTTCCAATTTGTACTCCTCATTACTTTCAGAACAAACTGCAATTCCTTCATCATTAAAGTTCAGTCGATGCCCGAATTCGCTCATCCAACCAATTTGCTTTGCAGGATTACCAACAACGAGTGCGTATGCTTTAACTTCTTTTGTTACAACTGCACCTGCCCCTATAAAAGAAAATTCCCCGATATTATTTCCGCAAACAATTGTCGCATTTGCACCTATTGATGCACCTTTCTTTACAATTGTAGTTTCATATTCTCCTCTTCTGACAACAGCACTTCTGGGATTTGTAACATTAGTAAAAACCATTGAAGGGCCGAGAAAAACATCGTCTTCACAAATTACTCCGGTATAAATTGATACATTATTTTGTATCTTTACATTTTTACCAAGAATAACATTCGGAGAAACAACTACATTTTGACCGATATTACAATTATCACCAATCTCACAATCAGACATAATATGTGAAAAATGCCAAATCTTTGTCCCTGCTCCTATTTTGCAGTTATCATCAATAACCGCAGTTTCATGAGCAAAATAATTCTGTTTCATTTTGTTACATTGTTACATTGTTACATTGTCTCATTGTTTTTAACAATTTAGCAATGAAAATTTAGTTTGCATATTCTAATACTTTTTCCGAAATAAATTCGAGTTGTTCATTTTCCATTTCTGTATGCATCGGTAAAGATAAAACAGTTTTACATAATCTCTCCGTAATTGGAAAATCATCTTCTTTATAAGCCAAATATTTATATGCATTTTGAAGATGAAGAGGAAAAGGATAATAAATCATTGCCGGAATACCCTTGGAATTAAGATACTCTTTCAAACTGTCTCTGTTAATATCTTTCAATTGAACAGTATATTGATGAAAGACATGAGTAGATTGGTTATTTCTTTTAGGTATTATTATATTTGGGTGTCCTGAAAAAGCTGAATCATAATGATCTGCTACTTTTTGTCTGGCTTTTGCATAGTCATCTAAATATTTTAATTTAACATTCAATACTGCTGCTTGAACAGAGTCTAATCGTGAATTTACTCCTATTTCATCATGATAATATTTTATCTTTG
>JAUVIG010000185.1 GCA_030592825.1 Chlorobiota bacterium
GATGTGTACATTGATAGCATTAATATTTTAATTTGAGGAAATTCGGCAGAGATTATTTTTGAAACTTCAATGCCGGACATTGTAGGTAATGAAATATCTAAAAGGACAAGATCAGGAATTTGTATTTTAAGAATATTAAAAAATTCGTAAGCGTTTTTCGCTTCTCCAATTATTTTTATTTCAGAACTGTCAGATAATAGAGATTTAATACCGTCTCTAACAATCTGATGATCATCAACTAATATGATTTTTATTTCACTCATAATTTTTTTCTTCTACTGGTATTTCGATATAAATTTTTGTTCCTTTTAAAATTTCTGAACTTATTGTAAAATTACCTGATAGTAATATGATTCTATCTTTAATGTTATTTAATCCGTTTGTATTTAATAATTTGATTTTCGATTTATCAAAACCTTGTCCATCATCTTGAATTTTTAAGATTATTACATTTTTTTTAAAAAAGATATTTATTGTTGCATTTTTAGCTTTTGAATGTTTTAATATATTTGTTAATGCTTCTTGTGTTATTCTGAAAATATGTGTTTTTACTTTTAGATTGAGTGTATTTTTTATTCCTTCTGTATTAAAAAGAATATTTATTTTTGTTGTATCAGAAATTTCATTGCAAATATTTCTGATTGCAGTAATTAGTCCGAACTCAGATAAAGCAGCCGGCATTAAATTATTTGAAATTCTTCGTGTTTCTTCAATTGTTCTGTCAAAGAGCATTCCTAAATCAATTAAGCTTTTATCAGAAATGTTTGTGAATTTTGATTTATTAAGACAGCTTTCATATTTCAATTTTAAACCTATAAGTAATTGTCCGAGGCTGTCGTGGAGTTCTCCGGATAATCTTTGTCTTTCAGATTCTTGTCCGTCAATTAACGAGCTAAGACTTTTTATTCTTTCTGCTTTTAATTCTTCTGTTTGGTCTTTTAATTTTTTTGTCATTTTATTAAAGGTGTCTGTAAGCTCACCTATTTCATCATTTAAGTTGTTTTTTATCTCAATATCAAAATTACCCGCTCCGATTTCTTGTGCTGCCAGATTAAGTTTTTTAACAGGATAAGTAATTTTTTTGGAAAGTATGATTACGACTACCAATACAAGGAAAAAAATAAAAATACTAATAAATATAATCTCATTTCTAATTTTATATATGGAAATTGTAGCTTCTTTAGAATCAATTTCTGCAAGGATTACCCAGTCAAGATTCGGAATATTTATTTTACTGTATGAACTAAGAACCGATATCCCTCTATAATCGTCAATTACTTTTGTACCGGGCAAATCACCAAAAGCATAATCAACAGCTTCTGTTTTAACAATTGTATTTAATACAGAATTAGGCTGAAAACGAGATGAACTCCTCATCAAATAATCATGCCCTACTAAATACGATTCGCCGGAAGTTCCAAGCCAGTATGAAGGATTATTTTCTAACATAATTAAATCTATTGAATTCAGAGAAATTTCAAAAACAATTATTCCAATTATTTTATTTGATGAATCTGAAATTTTAGAGCTAATTGTAATAACAGGCTGACTTAGGCTGTCGGGTTTAGTTAAGTCTCTTATATAAACAGATTCGTTTGAAGTTGAACTTGTCCATAATGAATCGAAATCTTGATTGAGTTTATTGTGAGATGATTTTAATGCTTTGATTTGAAATATTAGACCGTTTTTTCCTACAATAGCAATTCCGGTATAGTGTTTTTTTGACATTTCGTTAATAAACGGATTATTAAAATCGACCAAGCTGTCATTTAATACACTATAATTTGATGAACTGTCAAACTTATTAATTTGTTTTACAATTTCTTTAATATCTGACGAAGACTTTGCCAAATGAACATCATTTATACAGTCAGAGAAAAACGTCTCAATTAAATTAGTTTTGACAACTCTTACAGAAGTAAGTTGATTAAATGTTCTTTCTAAAATAGCCTCTTTAGTATTATAAAAAGAATACGAAGCGATAATGGATATCGTTAAAATGCTAAGTGACAGGAAAGCTAAAATTAGTTTATCAGATATTGAAAAATTTCCCATAGTTCTTTAAATTGAAATCTAAAGTAATATTAAAAAGGTTAAATTCTATAAAATGTATAAAAAAAACAAAGTTTCACAGGTTGACAGTATAATAAAGCTTACAACAAATGACAACAAAACCGGAATCATTAAAGAATATTTTAAAAATGATTTCTATACAAATTTATCCCTAACAGGACTGAAATGTGTTTTTTAATAATTAAGTAATAATTTTTTTAATATTTTTGCACAAGCATTTAATAATTAGCCGAAATTATGAAATTAACTTATAAATATTTTTTAGTTTTCATTTTTATTATAAACAGTTTAAAAATATATTCTAATAATAATGATCTTTATACTTCATTTTTAGAATCTATGTTCACATGCAGGTATAATGATACTAAAAAAATTCTTGCCCAATTAGATAAATATAATTCAAATGAATTTATGACAAAATTGGCATTTGCAAACTTTTGGTTGATTATGTATGAAACTTCAGGAAAAGCAGATAAGTATATTAGTCTGTGTAATAAAAATGCAAATGCGGTGATAAAATCAATTATCAGTAAGAAAAATAAAACAGATGATGATATATTTTTTTTGATTTCAGCTAAATCAATTCTTTTAAAAATTCAATTCAACAAAAAGAATTATATTAAAGTAGCCGGCGGTATTAATGATATTATTAAATATTTTGAATATGCAACTGAACACGAGAATAACATTAGAATGAAACTTATTTCCGGAATGTATAATTATTATGTTGAAACTGCCAAAGAAGATTATCCTGTTGTTTATCCTTTGTTGCTGTTTTATCCCCCGGGTGATAAGCAAAAAGGATTAAGATTGCTAAAAGAATGTGCAAAAGAAAAAGATAAAAGAATAAGAGTTCGCAGTCTTTTATTCCTTGCAAGGATATATTGCAGAGACGAAAAAGTTTTCAGCAAATCCGCTTACTATTTTAAAAAGTTGTTAAATATGTATCCCGGAAACCTAATTTGGCGTTTAGAATATATAAAATGCTTACAAAGATATAATTATGTTGAAAATGCAAAAGAACAAAAAGAATTATTAAAGGAAAAAGTTAATGAAAGTGAGCATTTAACAAATGAACAAAAAGATTTTTTTTTAGGCGTAGATTAAAAAAAAATACACTACTTGCAACCTTTTATATAAAAATACCGTCAATAAACTGAAAATAAGATGATCGATCTAAGTGAAATATTAGAAAGATGTAAGAAATATGACAGAAAAGCCCAAAAGGAATTATATGATGTGTATTCACCGGTTTTGTTGGGAATTTGTATCAGATATGCAAAAACAAAACATGAAGCAGAAGATATATTACAAGAAGGCTTTATCAAAATATTAACTAAGATCAATGATTTTAACAGTGTCGGTTCTTTTGAAGGATGGATGAGACGAATTATTGTAAATACAGCAATCTCTCATTATCATAAGAATAAAAAACATAATGAGATTTATGATATTGATGAAATAAACGAAACAGATATTGAAGGATATACATTTGATAATAAACAATTTACAAGTGATGAATTATATTCGGTAATAAACAATTTGCCTGAAGGTTATAAAGTAGTATTTAACTTGTATGCAATTGAAGGATATAAGCATAAAGAAATTGCAGAAATGCTGAATATAAATCAAAATACGTCAAAATCTCAATATTCAAGAGCAAAAGACAAACTAAGAGAACAATTAGAATTAATATCAAAAATTAAAATAAAGAATGTCGAATAAGAATACCATAGAAAATATCTTTAAAGAAACATTTGAAAGTTTTTCCGTAAAACCTTCAAATTCATTGTGGACTAAAATCAACAGAAAATTAGTAATCAGAGATTATTTCAAATTAAATCCGGGAAAATTCAACTTTTATTATACTTTGTTAATCGCAGTTGCAACATCTTTAATTTTATATAATATAAATCAAAGTTCAAATATATCTGATAATACTATAACGGCAGAAAATCACAATGTTATCAGAAATATAACTATAGATAATAATGCAGTAATATTAAAAACAGAAAAAGATAACAGTACTGACCTTAACAACACAGAAATCCAAAAAACAGAATTGAATAAAACAGAAAACAATGAAATAACAAATACAGAACTACACAATTTTACTACAGAAACTGATTACATCACAGAAGCAGAATCAAACAATGAAGAAAAAGAAAACAGTGTGAAATTAGCCAAACCTTATGCCGAATTCACTGCAAGCGATTATGTTGCTTGTGAACCTGTTGCAATTACTTTTAACAATACATCCGAAAATTGCGACAGTTATTTATGGGATTTCGGAAACGGGGAAACTTCTTCATTAAAAAATCCGACTTTTGTGTTTAGAACTGCCGGATCATATACAGTAAAACTTACTGTTTTTTCCGGCAGTAATTCTAATTCTGTAACAAAACGAATTTCTGTTAACAAAAAGCCTGATGCACGTTTTCGATTAAAAGAAAAAAACAACATATTTACAGATGATATTGTTCATTTTATAAATACAAGTTCAAATTATTACAGAAGTATTTGGACATTCGGAGACGGAAATACATCGAACAGTACACATCCGCAACATTCATATGAATCAGAAGGTTATTATAATATTTCTTTAATTTGTATGTCCAAAGAAAACTGTGCTGACACAATAATCATAAAAAGATTAAAAATAAAAGACAATAAATATAAAATAACTGCACCTACAGCTTTCAGACCCGGTAATAACGGTGCAAGTTCCGGATATTATTCATCTTACAATCAATCAAATACTGTCTTTTATCCCATTTTTAATTATGAAGTTGCTGAATTCAGATTAAAAATTTATAATAAATTTGGTGCAAAAGTGTTTGAAAGTAATGATCCTGGTTTTGGATGGAACGGCTATTATAACAATTTACCGGCTGAAACAGATGTATATATCTGGAAATGTTCAGGTAAATTCATTGACGGTGAAATCTTTAATAAAACCGGAAACCTTACATTATTACATTTAAGAAAATAATTTTTTTCAATACCTGTTTAAAAGCCGCGAGATTTATTTTTGCGGTTTTTTTTGTTCAAGATAATTATCTAACTACAGTAATAATAAAATTTTATTTATATTTTTGTCTGAATTTTTAAAATTAGTATAAATCAATTAAAATTAATAATTATGTTTAAAGGACATCCTAAAGGACTTATAGCATCAGCATTGGCCAATATGGGCGAACGTTTTGGTTTCTATACAATGATGGCTATTTTGCTTCTGTTTTTACAATCTAAATTTGGATTAAGTGGAACGAATGCCGGGTATATTTATGCTACATTTTATGCATTAATATACATTTTAGCTCTTGTAGGCGGGAGAATAGCTGATAAGAGAAAGAACTTTAAAGGAATAATAATGGCAGGCTTGTTAATAATGACAGTCGGTTATTTAATTTTAGCTGTTCCAACCCCGACACCTGTACCTAATTTTTGGCTCTATTTAATAATATCAATTATAGGTCTTTTAACTATAGCATTTGGGAACGGTCTTTTTAAAGGAAATCTTCAAGCTTTAGTAGGACAAATGTATGATAATCCGAAATATGAAGATAAGCGAGAGTCAGGATTCCAACTTTTTTATATGTTCATTAATATCGGAGCAATCTTTGCACCTTTTATAGCCCCCGGAATCAGATCTTGGTGGCTAAAAAAGAATGGGTTCCTTTATAATGCAGAATTACCATCTTTATGTCATTCACATCTTAATAATTCTATTACTGCTGAATCATCCCAAGTTTATCAAGCTTGGGCAAATGATGCAACAATTTCTACCGAACCTGTATCAAATTTAACAACTTTTGCTAATGAATATCTGGATGTATTCACATCAGGTTTTCATTATGCATTCGGAATAGCAATTATTGCAATGTTGATATCATTTGTTATTTATATGGCAAATAAAAAGAAATTTCCGAATCCAAAGACTATAGAAGAAAATGAAAATGAAACAAGTTCTGTTTCAAAAATGGATGTAAAAGAAGTTAAACAAAGAATGTATGCTTTATTAGCTGTATTTGCAGTTGTTATATTCTTTTGGTTTTCTTTCCATCAAAATGGTCTTACACTTACAATGTTTGCAAAGAATTATACTGTACTTAAAATCGGTACATGGGATATATCTGTAGAATCATTTCAGGCTATGAATCCGTTTTTTGTAGTATTCTTAATCCCTGTTGTTATAATCATTTTTAAATGGCTTAAATCAAAGGGGATAGACCCCTCAACTCCAAAAAAAATTGCAATAGGTATGCTTATTGCAGCCTCAGCATATGTTCTTATGATAGTCGGTTCTATGGATTTACCGTTATTCACCTCTATTGATCCTGACAGTGGTGGAACACCACTTGTTGATGCACAAAAAGTAACTCCGTTTTTATTAATCGGTACATACTTAATATTAACAATTGCTGAACTTTTTATTAGTCCGCTTGGTCTTGCATTTGTATCTAAAGTTGCACCACCGCAATATCAAGGATTAATGCAAGGCGGATGGCTTGGAGCAACTGCTTTGGGGAATCAATTATTATTCATTGGCGCAATTTTATATGAATCTGTTCCGATTTGGATGACATGGGGATTATTTGTAATTGTTTGTGTTATTTCTATGGCAACTATGCTATTTATGCTTAAATGGTTGGAAAGAGTTGCAAAATAAAATTATTAAATAATATTTTCAAAAGAGCAGGCTTTTAGTTTGCTCTTTTTTATTTTTAAAAATTTGAATTGTTTGTCTCGTTTTTATGTCAACTATGCTGTTTATGCTTAAATGGTTGGAGAGATTTGTAAAATAAAGTTATTATTAATTAAGGCTAAATTTCTTTTTGAGGTGCTGTGATAAATACATTTCAGTCCCGTTAGGGACTAAATATTGGTAAAAAAAACTTTTTGTTTTCCCTTAGTGCTGTTAGATTAATTGCAACAGCAATTACCATATAACATACACTTACAAAACTATATTTTAAGACAAAAGATATTTTTAAATTAATATCCCGTACCTAACGGCACGGCAACCAATCAAGCTTAAACTTTTTTACCAATATTTAGTCCCTAACGGGACAAACTTGTATGTTATTCATTTATATCTGAAGACAGAATAAAAAGAATCTACCCTATCACCAAAGAGTATATATGACTGAATAATTGAACTCATACTTTCACTTTAAAATGTGCAACTATTTA
>JAUVIG010000165.1 GCA_030592825.1 Chlorobiota bacterium
ATAAACAAAAAAGAAGTTTATAAAGCCTTAAAATGGTCCGGCGGAATTGTTGGTGGTTTAATAATCATATTGCTGATTAATCCGGGAATTCTTTCTTTTTCCGGAGAATCTGATGCAATGTGGTTTATGAGAAGTTTTGGTCTTAAAGACGACCCTCAATCTCAACAAATTTTAGAAAGTTTTACTTCAGCTATTGAAAAAGACAGAGCATCACTTTTTAGAGCAGATGCGTTTCGTTCATTAGCCTTTATCGCAATTTCGGCATTACTCCTTTGGCTCTTTATTTCAGAAAAACTAAAAGAAACAGGATTTATTGCAGCATTGGGCTTGTTAATACTAATTGATTTATGGGCTGTTGATAAACGCTTTTTGAATTCCGATGATTTTGTTAGTTCAAGAATTGAAAAAGAACCTTTTACACCATCGAATGCAGATAAATTTATCATGAAAGATGTTGATCCGAACTTCAGAGTATTAAATTTAACTGTAAGCACATTTAATGACGCAAGTACTTCCTACTTTCATAAATCTGTCGGAGGTTATCACGGTGCTAAAATGAGAAGATACCAAGAGCTGATAACATACGGAATAAGTAATGAATTAAATATGTTATATACAGCATTGAACGAAAGTACTTCTGAATTGCAAGTACAATCATCCTTAATGAATTTATCAGTAATTAACATGCTTAATACAAAGTATTTTATTTTAAGTCCTGATATGTTGCCCATGATGAATCAATACAGTCTCGGTAATGCATGGTTTGTAAATAAAATTAAAGAGGTTGAAAATGCAGATGAAGAAATTAAAGCAATCCAAAATTTTGATCCCGAACAAACCGCTGTAATTGATAAACGATTTAAAGATCAATTTTTTAAATTTAGAAAGGATAGTTCCGCTACTATTAAGTTAACAAGTTATGCACCGAATAAACTAACATACAGATATGAAACAAACAGTGAGCAACTTGCTGTTTTTTCTGAAATATATTATGCCAAAGGATGGGACGCATACATTGACGGTAAACTTGTTCCTCATATGAGAGCAAATTATGTATTGAGAGCTATGAAAATACCTGCGGGAAATCATAATATTGAGTTTAAATTTGAGCCTAAAATTTGGAAATTTGGAAATTCGGTTTCACTAACAGGGTCAATTGTTTTCACATTAATAATCCTTGGGGGTATTGGTTATTTTGTTATTAGAAGCAGAAAAAAGAACAATCTTGAGCAAAATAATGAAACAGAATAAAAAAGTTCTTATAATAACATATTATTGGCCTCCGTCAGGTGCCATTGGTGTACACAGGTGCTTAAAATTTGCTAAATATTTGAAAAAATACGGATGGGAACCGGTTATTTATACAGCAAAAAATGCTCAATATCCATATCTTGACGATTCAAATTTTAAACATATTCCGGAAGGAATAACTATATTAAAAAAGAAAATACTTGAACCTTTTAATCTCTTTAAGTTTATTTCCGGGCGAAAAAAAGAGGCTGTTCTTACCAACCCTGTCCAAGTTCGCGATAAGAAACAAAAATTTATTGATAAACTGTCGATTTGGATACGCGGTAACTTTTTTATTCCGGATGCACGTTTTTTGTGGATAAAACCTTCTGTGAGGTTTTTATCAAAATATCTTTCTGAAAATAACGTTGATGCAATATTATCCGATGGTCCGCCACATACAAATACTGTTATTGCTTGTCAATTATCAAAAAAACACAACATCCCTTGGCTCGCTGATTTCCAAGACCCTTGGACACAAGTTGATTACTATAAAGAATTTATGCTGACAAAATTTGCAGACCGAAGACACAGGCGTATGGAACAAGAAGCATTTAAGACAGCAAAAAAAATGACCATTGCAAGTCCGACCTGGAAAAAAGATTTGGAATCAATAGGAGCAAAAAATGTTGATGTGATTTTTTGGGGTTATGATGAAGATGATTTTGAAAATTTACATTCTGAAAAAAAAGATAATTTTATTATTTCTCATGCCGGTTTATTCGGGCACGACAGAAACTCGACTGAATTATTCAAAGCCGTTAAAGACCTGAAATGTGAAAATAAATTATTTGCTGAAAAATTAAAAATAAAACTTGCCGGTCCTATAGACTATTCTGTAAAACAATCTGTTACCAATGCCGGATTAGATGAAAATACTGAATATCTCGGAAGTATTCCGCGAAATGATGCTTTGCAATTGACTTTAGACTCTTCATTACTGCTGATTCCGCTGAATAAAGCTGATAATGCACCGGGCAGAATACCCGGAAAACTTTTTGAACAAATGCGAAGCAAAGTTAGAATTTTATGTCTCGGACCCAAAGGTAGTGATGTTGAGAATATTCTGAAAGAAACAAAAACAGGGCAAAGTTTTGAATATTCTGATTATGAAGGAATGAAAAAATATATTCTCAATTTATTCCAATATTTTATTGAAAATAAACCATATCCGGAATCAGAAAGTATAGAGGTTTATTCAGTTAAGAATCAGGTTAAGAAGCTTGCCGGGTATTTGGAAGAAATATTAAACTTATAATATCATCCTGTTTCTTATCCTTTCAAAAAAATCTGTATCCGGCGTATAAAAATGCCCTTTTAAGAATATTTCTTCTCTAAAATGCTTAATGTATTTATCTGTTTCGGATTTACTAATTTTAATTTTACTCATAACGTCTGATAAGTTATCATCTGAAATTTCCGGAAAAAAAACAGACAGAGGACTGTTTTTATAAAAAGAATCTCCAAGCAGAAGCACTTTTTTATATTTTGCAACTGCCTGCATTCCTACGCTTGAATTAATATTTACAATAAATTCGGCATTATCAATAAATTTATCTAAATCTATTTTCTTTACAACAAAAACCTGCTTATTATCTGCGTATTTGCCGTAATCTACCGGCTCAACTTCCATTGGATGTTCTTTGATAATTATTTTAAGTCCTGTTTTTTTCAGAACCGGCAGAATATCATCAATTGCCTCATACATACTTGAATATTTGCTGTTCAGGATAATTTGCGTATCGGAATTTACTTGTAAAGGAAATAAAATATATTTTTCACCCTCTCTTATATCAACAATTTCATTTTCAAACGATTTAAATCGTTTTATTGCTTTTGTTAAGTTTTGTTTTCTGTTTATAAACTGTTTGATAAACGAATTGTATTTAGAATCGAAAAGTCGATAGAAATATCTTTCCGCCATTTTATATTTTATATCCGTAAATACAAAATCTTTTAAAGGAATAAATTCATTTTTAGGATATCGAAATTTCAATAATTCTTCATACGGTAAATTGGCAAAAGAGGCATTAGAATTGACCCCTTCTGAGTCCATTTGTATGGCTTTCGGAAAATATGCATGCTCAAAAAAGAAAGTTTTTATTCCGAGTTCTCTGCAAACATCTGTTTCTACATTAAAAGCACCGTTTAAAATCAACACACAGTCGAAAGAATTGTTTTTGAAATAATCAAAACAGGCAGCGTATTCTTTGTTTTTTGCTTTGATTAGTTTTTTTGTGTCTTTTAAATTATAAAGCCTTTTAAAATATTTTATAATATCAGATTTTTTATTGTAATAATCAATCGAAACAATTGATTTTTTATATTTTTTAACTTTTAAGTTGTTCTTTTCTAATTGTTTCGTGATAAATCTGTCTGTATTCAAAAAAAAGGCTTCATTCCCGAACTTTTCAATGTATTTAGCAAAATTAATATTGAAATACAGATAATTTGCTGCGTTATTTAGGATTACTATTTTCATTTTCAGATTGTGTAAATTCCTCTTAAATAAATTCCGTTTTCATTAAAAATCTCATTTTTTCCGGAAATCCTTAATTTATACCTTCTTATTCTGCCAATTTTTTTATACGGATGGTATGATTGAGGTTCAATAGTTTCAATTTTTAATAATTTATAGTTATGCTTTTGAAATAATATTTCTAATGATTTTTTGCTGAAATGATGATAATGAGGATTATTTAATAATGATTCAATTTTTACTTTTTCGTTGGTACAGTTCGGCACTTCAAAATAGAATTTCACCGGTTTTAGCAGCTTAAGTGTTTCCAAAAAACCATTTATATCAAAAATATGTTCAAAAACGTGAAACATCAGGATTATATCAATATCTTTAAACTTCTGAATATCAATGTTTTCAAATAGCTTGTTTTCAAACTTAAGATTTTTCTTCTTTCGGTTGAATTTTTTATCCGGTTCTACAATTATATATAATTTCGGACTATTTTTTTTTTGAGCAATATTATAAAATTCACCAAAAGTTCCGCCGATTTCAAGAAAATTTAAATATTTTGTGATATTTCCGTATTTAGACAGAAAATCAAACCTTCCTGCAGTTCTGTTACTGACAAGCGACAGCTTATTTATTAGTACAGAAAAAAAATTGTTGTAAGAAAATTTGCTGTGGTATTCAGCGGCATAGTATTCCGAAGTATCTTTTTCGTTGATAATATGATATGAATCGCATGATTTACAATAATAATTATCTTCACCGAAAATTTTATTTTTATATTCGGTTTTTTTCAACTCTGCTTGACAAATCGAGCAATTCATTATATTTTGTTGATTTTTAAGTTTGTATATTCCTTTAAGTACCTTTTTATTATGCGTCCTTTATCTTTACGATATTTTTGAGTGTTTTTCATAATCACAGACGAGATATTATCTCTGTTTATTAAAATATTTTTTAATTTCTCTTCAAATGTCCCGGTTTCAACTTCATCTTCGCTACACACATAACTCTTTTGTTCAAATAATTTCATAGCACCTATATTCTTATGTTTAAAATAATCATCAAAAACAATTGATAAAGAAGGTACACCTCCTGACATGGCAAAAATAATCGGATGATGTCTCATTGAAATAACCATATAAGCATTACGAATTAATGAAATTACTATTTTAAAGTCGTTATCGTGATTAAAAATACAACTTTTTATTTTCAACGTTTTTTGAACAAACTTTAAAGCAGGCAAATCAGAATCATGCATTGACAGTAAAATAATTTCAACTTCTTTGTTTTTAAAGTTTCGATTAATAATATCAGTTATTTTGATTAAAGTTTCCTTTACAATTTTTTCTGTATTTTTAAAAAAATATGAATTTATCAGGATATATTTTTTATTAATATCTAATGAATTTTTTAAGAAATATTTTTCTAATTTTTCATATGAAGCATCTTCACAAAAAAGTGCATCATCAAATAAAGGAATTACCTTATTTTCATCATAAACAGAAATTCTCTTCAAACTTTCAATAGATTTGTCATTATCTCTCAATCCGACAAATTTTGCCTTTTTTAATTGTTTTGCTACTCTTTTTTGATGTCTGTTTTGCCAAATTCCAATATTATGTCCCGAAAGAATAACGTCAGTATTAAGAAAATCGGCAATTCTTATTAAGCCCATGTAATCAAACAATCTGGAAGGAGTTTTTCCTGTTAAATAACCACCTCCGCCAATGTGCAAAACATTTGCATTTTTTATGCGCTTGAGAAAATAGCTTTTCTCGGGAGATGTAAAAAAATTTACATTAAAATACTTTACAAAAAAAGCACTTATCAACACACTTGCTAATCTAAATCGAAAAAACAAAGGGAAAAATTTTGTTTCGCCAATTCCGGAATAATCAAGATTTTTGTAACCCCACAATGTATTTCTTGAAGCATAAATTACATCGTAACTACCGTGTACACTGCGTGTATATGTCGGATTGGGCGACAGTAATGTTACTGAAATATTCTCTGATATCTTGTTCCAAATTTGAAGATTTGTGCTTAATTGAGCTTCATCACCTATGTTTTCGTATCCGAAACCGGCAGTATATATTACTTCAAAACCCGCATTTTTCTCTCTTACAGAAGCCAAAAGTCCAAGATATACAGATGTTTTCCGAATAATAAAAGCCGGGAATTTCAGCAAAAAATCAAATGTGCGTTTTTTGAAATGACGAAACAAAAACTTAGAAAACCTTTGGTTTATTTTTTTTACTCTGTAATTAAAGAACAAAAAAATACGTTCCGGAAAAGAATATCTCACTTTTTGCTTGATATTTTTTCTCAGATATTTTTTTCTTCTTTGCCTGTATTGAATATAAACAGATTTGTCGGCAACAGTTGTTTTTTGTGATTTTATTAATTCACTTTTTGTGATTTCCGAAAGTATTATTAATTCATTTTCCTGCATTTCAACAAGAATCTTACTGATTTTCTCGTTGTTGGAAAACAAAACTGTTTCTCCTTCTTTTTGGTCAACAGAAAAACCCCATGCATCTTTAAATCCGGCATCTGCATCAACTCCAAAAAAATCCGGACAATAATTGCAGCCGTTCACAGCATAAGAATATATACGCCAATTTATCGTAAAGGGGGTTTTATATCTTGATTTTACGACTTTTTTTCCGGTTGAAAATTTTATTGAGTTATTAAAATTATTATCACTTTTGATATTTTCTTTATCCCTGTGTTTGAATATTTTTTTTGATTTATCTTTTGTCATTGACTTTACAAGCACATCCGTAAATTGTGCACTTGTATTATGACTGCATATTAAGGCAAATTTATATTTAACTTTCTGATGTAAATCGTTTCGAGTTCTCATTAAATACGTCAAACTTGAAATAACACACGGTGTTCCGAGAAAAGCAACATTTTTTATCTTGTTATCGGCAATAATTTCTTCAATAACATCTGAGAATTCTATAGGATAGTAAAAGGAACTCCTTTTTTTGTCAATTTCTTTTTCTGTTTTTGATATTGAAGCCTGAAAATATTTGCCTTCGGAATCAGATAAATTTTGTTCTGCATGCACAACAGCATCAATACGTTTTGTTTCAAGCAAATATTTTACCAATGCAGATAAAATGCCGCCCGATGAACTTTTAATGTATTTATCATAGTCTTTTTCATAACCTTTATAGAAATTTTGAGCTTTATCCAAACCATACTCTGTGTTTTTTATCGTAGCTTCAGCAATTCTTTTACACAAGTTTTGTTCTGCCATAGGGCAATTAACATAACAGAAAGAACAATAGGTGCATTTATCAAAATCAATTATTGGTTTATACTCTTTATTCTTGTCAAATTTAATTACAACAGCATCATCACGACAACTTATTTTGCATAAACCGCACCCGATACATAAATTATTATCTGTTATTATCTTAACAGTTTTTTTTTCCATTACTTGTATTTTTCAGCAAACAATTATAAAGATCATACTACTATTTTGCTAAGTTATTTGCCAAAAGTATGGAAAAGATTGTTTTTATAAAAAATAATCATCATACTAAATTATTAATATTTAAGCAATCTGTTTTTTCTACTGTTTTTTCTCATTTTTTTAATATTTTTGGTGTTTAGTATTCAACACAATAAAACAATATTAAAACAGGAATTTTGGGTATAATTTTAAAACAGTCGATAAAAGGTTCTTTATATTCTTATTTTGGTATTTTAATAGGCTTTATAAATGTTGCACTCCTTCTTCCCAAATTTCTGACCACAGAGGAAGTTGGCTTGTTAAATATTTTGGTTACTTATTCAGTTCTTTATGCTCAACTCTCAAGTTTAGGTTTAGTTAATGTAATCACTCGTTTATTCCCCTATTTCAGAGATAAAGAAAAGAACAATAATGGCTTTCTTTTTATTATTATATCGGTTTCGTTAATCGGTTTTATTGCAGGAACAATTCTGTTTTTTATAATGAGCCCGGTTCTGATAAATGAGCATTATGAACAATCCCCTTTATTTGTTGAATATATATATTATATTATTCCCTTAATGTTTTTCACCCTATTTTTAAATGTTATTGATGCATATAATAAAGTTCTTTATAATGCTACGCTTGGTATTTTCCTCAGA
>JAUVIG010000396.1 GCA_030592825.1 Chlorobiota bacterium
ATTTCAAATTAATTGCATCCATAGTATAAAATTCACAATTTTCATTGGTCTTAACTATTTTCTTTGCCAACTGTATGTTGTCCTTTGAAATATCAACTCCAACTACTTTTTTTGCTTTTTCCAATAATCTGATTGCTACTCGACCATATCCACATCCTAAATCTAATACAACATCATTGTGTCCAATACTGTTCAAAACAAAATCTATCTCTGCTTCAAGTCATCGGAACAATTAAGAAAGCTATTCAATTATTACTTTATAATTAATTGATTTGTCTTTTGTAGACAGATTAATAATATATGTTCCGGGTTCATTATTAGAAATATCTATTTTATTTACAGAATTATTCAATTGTTCATTGTAAATTCCTTTACCTGTTATATCCATAATTTTCAATTTATAAGTATTATCAACTTTAATATTGAAAACACCTGAACTTGGGTTTGGATAAATGCTTATATTGCTATCTAAATCATTGACTGACAAGGGAGTTAAGGTAACGTGCTCATTTACAACAGCATCATCAACTACAACTTCTCCGTTTGCATTATTATAATTAATCAATGTAACAGTATAAGAATAAATGCCGTTTTCAAGGTCAATAGTAGCTATACCACTTGCGTTTGTAGTTATTTGTTCTCCGTTAATATCAATAGTTGCATCTTGAAGTGGGACTGTTCCGTCGTCAACAGTGAAAGTTACCGTATAAGTTGGTTCAATAGAACATAAGTAGTAAATAACAATTATGTTTTTCGGTTCTTGTTGAATGTTTGCTAATAAATAAACACGTCCGTCAGCTTCGAAAGAAGCAAGACCTCCTGCAAGACCGTTAACATATCCCTGAGCAGTACTACAATCAATTGTTCTGCCTGTAGCAGTTCCGTTTAAACTATATTCTTCAAGCATAGGAGTATCGCCCGGATAAGTACCTGTGTGTCCCCAAATAGTTGGATTTGAAGGGTCTGACCAGTTGTCATAAGCAGCTCCGTAAATACTTGGAGGAGTAAAAGCTCTGCCTGTTGCCGCACCTGATATATCAAATTCAATTAAGTCAGTACTCCAACTGTTAGCCCAGAAAGTATTGTCGTCGTCATCATAACAAATACCGCAGCAATTAGTAGGAATAATAATTGTTTTTTTTAGGATATTTGTATTAAAGTCCATTTCGAATAATGAAGTATTTCCGTCAGCACCATAGAAAAATCCTGTATTAGTATTATAAGCCAAATCTTTTACAGCTGAAACTCCTGATATTTCAAATTCTTCAATAAAAGTACCGGTCATTGTATATTTATCGAAATGTCTGCCGGAAGTATTCGGGTCATAATATGCAGTATAAATATTGTTACCGTCAGTTTCAATACCGGGGCAACCGACAGCTTCGGTGAAGAATTCAAGAACTATTTCACCAAAAAAATATTCTCTAACTTGAATTTCGGAAATAAAAATATTGTTATCCGGATTTGCATCGTCTAAAAGAATAACAGTTGCTGTTAAAGTATAGTTACCGTCACTTGGAGACCATTCCGGAAAATCAACAGTTAAAGTAGCTCCAGGCTCAATAGTACCTGGATTAGAAATGATTTCATCATAACCGGCAGGGTCTGAAACAAGCGTAATGTCATAAGTAGATTGAGCAAGAAGTCCGAAATTTTCGACAGTAACAGCAGGAGTAGGTGTAGAACCTGTCAATACATGACCAATAGGAGTAACCGAGTTAATACCTAAGTCATTATTTTCAAATACTTCCACATTGTCAATATACCAATTCCAACACCAATGGTTACTATCATCATAATTGAATCTAATCTGTAAATCTGCACCGGCATAAGCACTAATGTCATACTCGAAGTGAACCATAACAGCAAGACTACCATGGTCTTCTGTATATTCAATTATTGTTTGCCAAGCAGACCCGTCCCATACATCAACTGTAGCAACTTCATCAAGGTACTCACGGTTGTAGTATGAATCAAAAGCAAGAGTAAGAGCAGTTGCTCCTGATGCATTTACCGACGGCGATTTCAATTCGGCAGCCTCATGCACACCCATACCGACCTCATCACTGCTAATGTAAGGTGTACCTGCAGTCCAAAGCCAACCGCTTCCTGCACCGTTGTTTACAATAGTCCATGTAGCCGGAATTTCACTATCAAAAGTTTCTGAAATATAATTAACTTTTCCTGTTCTTAAACCTGTTTTCATTGAAGTTGAAATACGAGTTGTATTCAAATCATCTTTATCAGATTTATTAACTACATAATTTATTTGTGTATTTGCAGTAAAAGCAAAAAACACCATTACGAGAATAATTAATAAAAATTTTCGATTCATAATAATAAAAGTTTAAAGTGAATAATTAAATTATAATTGACAACTGTCAATTTTTTGTGTTTTTATTAAGTATAAAGAGTTTAAAATAGTTTTTATAATGTAAGTCAGTGATTATATTTTTAATATAAATAATTCAAAACTAAATAATAATAATTAATTCTACTTTACGACTTTAAATTTTATTCAATAAGTTGTTCATATCTGTAATATCTGTCAATATCCTTTTTCCTTTTAAAGTGTCTGACTTTCATTTGTTCGAGCCTTTCTTTATATTGCTCTTTGGTACCAAACATTGTAAAAATTATTAATATTCTTGCATCTCTGACACTCATTAAGGGATATTCTTCTTGCATGTCAATTTTTTCTTTTAACAAAAATACAGATGCCAACATTACTAATGATTGATGATGATGCCAAGAAATCCACTTTCTGATTTGATAATCTGACATTGCCAATTCATTTTTACAATCATCAAAAGTTCTTTCAACCCAATATCGTTGAGCTTGAAAATATGCATATTCTTTATTTGTATAATCATCATATTTTCCGTTGCTCAAACTGTACTTTATTTTTGGGTTTTTACCCATGGTTTTGCTTATCACAAGTGTTTGTTCCCTTGCTTGTTCTTCTTTACCGTCCCAAACCCAAACACGAGCAATGTGTATATTAAGTTTTAACCAACCTTTTGTCGTTTTTCTTATTTTTATTGTTTCCCAATCTCTTAATTGTAAACTGTCGGCATATTGGTCTAAACGTACGGCTTTTTTGTTTGCTTTCAATCTACTCGGTTTTCTGCCTTTTCCCGATTTCTTTTCAGGAAGATAAATGTCCGGTTTTTCTGTAAATATCAATTCATCTTTATGAACATCAAGAACATAAAATTGTCCGAGATTATCTAATCCTTTGCAAAACTCTGTATTGTGTCCGTACAGTCCGTCTCCGCCTACCCAATCAAATTTTACTTCTTTTTTTATATCCTCGGCTACCATTTCTAATGCCAACCCGGGTTTTGTTTTATATATACGTTCTTTCTGCGGAATTTTTGCTTTATCGCATCTTGCTTTTGAAGAAGTCCAACTTTTCGGCAAAAACAATCGCTCATTGATAATTGAGGCTTTTGTTTCATTTACCAAAGAGGAATAAACCGCAACTTGACAATTGTCAACTTTCCCGGCAACTCCTGCGTATTGATTGGAAACACCTACTGATTCTTTTCCTTTTTTTAAATGTGAACTTTCATCAACAATGTATCCGGTCGGTTTACTTGTTTGTTTTTTATGTGTGTGAAGAACTTCTGATACATCAAGACTTATGCGAGATATTAAATCTTTGTAATCCCACTTTGAGTTTGAAATGAAATGTTGATAGACTCTGTATTCACTATCGGGTATTTCTTCTTCCATGCGTTCCATGTTGCCTTGTCCTTTTTCACAAACCAATAACCCTTCAACATATTTTGTTGCTGTTGATGTGTTGTCTCTTCTGTAAACCTTAAATACAGATTTGTACTGTTGAATTCTGTCTGAAATGTAACTTCTTGATATTGAAGTGTTTTTGGATTTTGAGAAAATTTTTTTTTCGATTGAATTTCAGTCATTGCTAAATTCAATCGACACGATTAAACATTATGATAATTACCGTAAATATAGTAATTTTGCAGATATTTCAAAGAACTTTTTTAAAGTCGTAAAGTAGAATTAA
>JAUVIG010000183.1 GCA_030592825.1 Chlorobiota bacterium
AAAGGAACAACACCCATAGCAAGATCTCTGGAAGAATGTGCTGATGATTTTCCGCCGTGTAATAATTGCAGAACTATAATTATTTTAATAACCGACGGCATAGAAGCATGTGGCGGTGATCCGTGTAAAATTGCATTAACACTACAAAATAAAGGAATAACCATAAAACCGTTTATAATCGGTATTGGTTTAGATGTTAAATTTAAAGAAGCTTTTGAATGTATTGGTGATTTTTATAATGCAACCGGAGAAGGTCAATTCAAGATCATCATGAAAGAAGTAGTACATAAATCTCTTCACGGAACAACTGCTGAAATTGATCTTTTGGATAGTTACGGAAAGCCAAAAGAAACTAACGTTAATATAACTCTTTTTAATCAAAAGAACGGAGATATTTACAGAAGCTTTATTCATACCATGAACTTTAGAGGAAACCCTGACACTTTGAGTCTTCCGGTAAGTATTACATATAAAATGAAAGTTCATACAATACCTCCTGTAATCAAAGAAAATATTGTACTGAAAGAAGGAAAACATAATAAAATAATTACAAAAACACCTCAAGGCAAATTAAATATTATTCAAGAACACGGCCTTGAACTAAAGGATATTAAATTTATTATCAGAAAACACGGCAGTATGCACACTATTAATGTTCAGGAAATGTTTGAACCTGAAAGGTATATTGTCGGAAAGTATGATATTGAAATTTTGACTTCCCCGAGAATATATCTTTCGGGAATACAAATTTCACAAAGTAAAACAAACACAGTTAAAATAAAACAACCCGGTTTAGCAAACATTTATTTACCTTCTAAAGGTTACGGAGGTATTTATAAGGTTAAAAAAAATGATGTGCAACTAATTATGAACCTTGATCAAATTACAAGAAAAAACGTATATCTTCAACCCGGACACTATATGATCGTTTTCAGACCGGCAGATGTTGATATGACTATTTTTTCGAAAGAAAGGCATTTTATTATTAAATCCGGACATTCTGTTAATGTCAGTCTTAAGTGATCCGATGAAATGTTTATATCAGCTTAATTGTATAACCGGCGCATGATTTTGAAAAATAAATAGTTGTGTAGTTTAAAGTTTAAAGTAAAAAGTTTAAAGTAAAATATTAAATGAAACGTAAAAAGTCTTTTATACTAATTATATTGATTCTGTTTATTCCGGCAGTATGGTTTATATTCTTTAATAACTCGGAAGAAGATCCTTCTGAAATGTTTATTATAAAGGATACATCTGTTGTATATCAAGTTAGTATTAATAAAGGGGAACAAATTGTAAATATTAAGAAAAAAAATAACGTAAACAAATGGTATATAAATAATAAATATGAGGCAAATGATAAATCAATAAACAGATTAATACAAGCTTTGAGAGAAGTAAAAATATACAGGCCTGTCAAGAAAGAAAAACTTGATTCAGTATTAAACATTTTTAAAGATAAGGGTACTTCAGTTCAAATTTTTGATAAAAACAAAAATATTCTAAAAGAATGGATAATTGCCCCGTATGAGGAATCGTCAAAAGGTACATATATTATGAATAAAACCGGTAGAGAACCCTTTCTTGTAAACATTCCGGGATTAGAAAATAATTTGAATTACAGATATAATACAAACAGTATTTATTGGATGAAGACTGAATTATTCTCTTACCAACCTTCTGAAATAACAGAAATTGAATTACAATATAATAATGAGTCCTCAAAATCATTCAGGCTTGAGATTGAAAATGATAAAGTCAAGTTGTTTTCATTAAATCCGGAAACTCAAGTTCAAAAGATTGATTATAATAAAGTAGGAAGTTATTTAAGTTATTTCATGAATGTTAAATTCTCATCTTTTTATAACTTAACAATTAAAGAAAAAGATTCATTATTGATTACAACACCTGAATATACGATTATTCTGAAGGATAAATATAATAATACCAAGAATGTTAAGTTATTTTTAATAAAAGATAAGGAAAATCCAAATAAATTAAATTTAAATAAAATGAAAGCTGTGGTTAATAACGAGGATTTGGTTATAGTTAAATTTTATGATATAGATTTGATTTTGAAAGATATTACATATTTTAATAACTAAAACCGAAAGTTTATGTTAAAATCAATGACCGGTTACGGAAAAATATCCGAAGTTAAAGGCTTAAAAAAAATAATAATAGAAATTAAATCATTAAACAGTAAAGGCTTTAACCCTTATATAAAGATACCGGAATTATATAATGAAAAGGAAATTGATATAAAAAATATCCTGTTCAATAATCTCAAAGGAGGTAAGGTAAACTTTACAATGCAAATTGAAGATGAAAATAGTATCAATAATATATTAAATAAAAAAACTGTTAACAATTACCTCAATCAGTTAACTGATATTGCAGAAGAAAACAAGATAGATATTAAAAATGAACAAATCTTGCAGGCTGTATTGAGATTGCCCGATATTTTAACAGCGGAAGAACTTGTTATTGATGAAAATGAATGGACTTTTATAAAAGAATTGATTAACAAAGCCATATTAAAAATTGACAGTTTCAGATTGCAAGAAGGCAAAGCTCTTGAAAAAGATATTACTGAAAAGATAATTACAATTAAAGAACTTATTCCGAAAATTGAATCTTTTGAGGATGAACGAATTGAATCTGTAAAAAACAGACTTAATATAAAATTGAATGATTATATAAATTTAAACGAGCAAAATAAGGACAGATTTGAACAAGAAATTATTTATTATTTAGATAAATTTGATATTAATGAAGAAAAAATAAGATTAAAAAACCATTGTGAATATTTTACAGAAACTATGAAAAGTAAAGAGCCGGTCGGAACAAAACTGGGATTTATTGCACAAGAAATCGGAAGAGAAATAAATACAATAGGATCAAAAGCAAATCATTCTGAAATTCAAAAGACAGTTGTTATTATGAAAGACAATTTAGGAAAAGCAAAAGAACAACTATTGAATGTTTTGTAGCTTAAAGATTAAAGTTCAAAGTTCAAAAAGTTTAAAGTTTAAAGTTCAAAAAAGTTTAAAGTTCAAAAAGTTCAAAACCTGCCCGTACTCATTTCAGGGGATTCAAAGAAATCAAAGTATAAAATCATAATAATCAGCATCTAAAAATGAAAACAAAACTAATAATCATAATAATTTCAGGCATATTACTGGCAACTTGTGCAACTCAAAAACAGCCCGGGACAAAGACAAGTGCATCTAAATATAATCCGGCAAGTAATGTTTTGCATCCGAAATTTAAAGTGTTTCATGAATCAAATGAATACACAAAATTATACCTGAAACTATTTACAAAAGAGTTAAGATACAGCAGTGCAAATAAAGACAGAATCAACCAAGCTGTAATTAAAGTTAAATATAAGATTACTGAAACCATTAGAGAGAAAAATATTATCGACAGTGCACAAACTACAATAAAAGTTAAGAAGACAGAGGGACAAACAAGCCTTATCAGTTTTATTAAGATAAAAAAAATTGATCTTGACCAATATTTTATTGAAGTAAATTTATTTGATGTTTACGGTAATAAAAAAAGTCAATCATACATAAGGGTAAACAATACAGCAGATGAAAATTCACAATACTTTTTAAGCCTCAATAAAAAAAATATGAAACCTGAATTTGAAGAATATTTTCACAAATCAGATTCTCTGATAATCAGATATAAAAAATCAGAAATAAAAAAGATGCATATTACGCATTATAAAGCTGACTTTAAACCGGCAGATAAACCTTATGTTACAATTGATCAACAGACATTGAGATTGAATAAAGATTCAAGCCGGACAATACCCTATAATTATAACAAAGCAGAATTTAACGGATCAAAACCGGGAATATATCTCATTAGAGCAGACTCAACAAAATTAAGAGGTTTAATGAAAGTAAACTTTAAAAATGCATATCCTCTGCTTACAAAATCCGATGAATTAATTGAAACATTACAATATCTTTTTAAAGAAGGTGAATATGAAAAAATGAAAAAATCTGAAAATAAAAAACTAAGTGTGGACAATTTTTGGATAAAAATATCAGGTAACAGCGAAAAAGCAAAAGAATTATTAAAGATTTGGTATAACAGAGCTACATACTCAAATTATTATTTTACTTCTTATAAACAAGGTTGGAAAACAGACAGAGGATTGATATACATAGTTTTAGGTCCTCCGGATGACATACAGCATTTTGATGACGCCGAAAAATGGATATATCTGAACACTAAAGAAGATAAACAAATAGAACTGATCTTTATTCAACAATTGAATTCTATTTCCTTTAATGATTATACACTTATCAGAGAAAACAAATATGAACCGATTTGGAGCAAAGCAATAAATTCATGGCGATCAGGAAGGGTTTATCATTATTAGTACAAAAAGTTTAAAGTTCAAAGAGTTTAAAAGCCTGCCCCGCACTTGTTTCAGGGTTCAAAGATTCAAAGTATAAATTCATAATATTCAGCATTTAAAAAGGTAAAGTCCCTATTTTAATAAATCACTAACTTAATTATTATATATATTGAGCGAAGCCAAAACAATCAGCGTCTAAAAGTTCAAATTTAAATAATATAAAATCAGCGTCTAAATATTGAAGCTAAAAAAAGTAATAACAGCAGACAACTCCCCTACCCTCTATGTTCCTGAATTGGATGAACATTATCATTCTGTAAACGGAGCAATTCAAGAATCAATGCATGTATTTATTAATGCCGGATTCAAACAAACAGAAAAAAATACAATCAATATTTTAGAAGTTGGTTTCGGAACAGGCTTAAATGCACTCCTGACTCTAACTGAAAATGAAACACAGAAGAAAGATATTTATTATGAAGCAATCGAAAAATTCCCTCTTGATATTGAAATAATTAATCAACTTGAATTTAAAGGTTTTAATTATAATGTTTTTTTACAAATTCATAAACCGGAATGGGAAAAAGAAACCTATCTTAACAAATACTTTGTTTTAAAAAAATTAAAAACAGATCTTATTGACTATGAACCAAATAAAAAATTCGATTTGATTTACTTTGATGCCTTTGCTCCCGATAAACAACCGGAATTATGGACAGAAAACATCTTTGAAAAACTATATAAATCAACAAATACAGATGGTATATTTGTAACTTATTCGGCAAAAGGCATTGTAAAACAAGCTTTACGAAATGTTGGTTATAAAGTACAAAGGCTTGATGGTCCTAAAGGAAAAAGACATATGGTGAGAGCAATAAAAAGATAATTTTGAAAAATAAATAATGTCATAACCTGAAATCTAAAAATTGTTGTATTTTTGTTATAAACATTAATCTTCATACTCATAAATCAAACATAAGATTATGCAAAAAACAAAAATTAAACAAAAAAATATAATTACGAATATTGTAAGTGAAATAAGTGAAATACCCGATGAATATTTACAAACTTTATATGCAATTATTCATTCTTTTCGTACAAATTTACCCGGGAAATCCGAAGATATTACTCAACAAAAAGATGATTTCAATTGGAACGGTTTAGTTGATGATATTTATACAAACCGCAGAAAAAACAATGAAAAAATGTTTAACAATGTCAAAGATTATGAAAATATTTCTGATCTTAAAATTGAAAATTGGACAATATAAATTTATCAATAACTCTCCCAACTAACCGCCTTCACAGTCCAATTCTTCAAAAAGCTTTTAAATTTTTCTCATATAGAATGTATGATTTAAAAATAATGTTCATTTTTTGTTGTATATTTGTAATAAATAAAAATAATTATAAATAATGATTCATGGAAGCGACATTTAATTTTCCGATAAAATCATTAAATTCTGAATTGATAAAAAAAATACAAGCATTATTTTCAAAAAATGCAACAGTTAAAATCAATATTATTGATGATACTCAAGATGAAACAGATTATTTATTATCTGTTCCGCAAAATGAAAAAATGTTGGAAAAATCAATTAAACAACTAAAAAAAGATCATGATTATAGAGCGAACAAAACAAGAAGTTATTATTAGGTTGTCCGGCAGTATAAATATTGACGATTTGCAGGACATGATTGATTTACTTGAATATAAAGAAATTGCAACAAAATCTAATGCAACACAAAAGGATGTTGATTCTCTTGTTAAATCAATAAAAAAAGGTCGTTGGGCTAAAACAAAATCAAAACTGCCGGAATGAGGATAGTTATTGACACTAATATTGTTTTTAGTGCAATTTTAAATACAAATTCAAAAATTGCCGGAATAATATTACAACCAAAAACGCAATTTAATTTTTATGCGACAGAACAATTATACGCTGAAATTAAGGAACATAAGGATAAAATAAAAAAACTGACAAGATATTCAGAACTTGAATTAGACAGAATAATTCAATTAATCACAAACAAAATAAATTTTATAAACATAAAATTAATTCCAAAACATATATACAATAATGCAGAAATCCTAACAAAAGATATAGATATTGATGATACTGAATTTGTTGCATTGACAGACCATATTAAAGGGAAATTATGGAGTGGAGATAAGGAATTAAGGAAAGATTTATCAATAAAAAAATGGAATAAATTCATTACAACTGAAGAGTTATATAAAGTTATGATTAGAAAAAAATAAGCCTTCATTTATTCCTTATAACTCTCCCAACTAACCGTCTTCACAGTCCAATTTATCAAAAAACTTTTAAATTTTTCTTTATTGTAACTGTCTTTTCCGTCTTCCAAATACCATGAATTTTGAGTATGTAATCTATTACCGGCTGCATCAGTTATCACAATAACCGGAAATCCGAAACGATGAGGGAAACCAAGTTTTGTAAATAATTCTTGCTTCTTTTTCGGATCATAGTTTACATTAATAATAACATAATTTGTCTTCAGTAAAGAATCTAATTCAGCATCGTTCTCATAAAAATCATGAAAACGAAAACACCACGGACACCAATTCCCTCCTATTTGAAGCATCACATGCTTATTTGTTTTTTCAGCTTCTTTAATTGCTTTTTCAAATTGTTGCAAAGGATCAGCATTAATATTATAAAGTGTTCTTTTTTGAGAATACGATTTATTTCCTGATACAGAAAATGCAATTATTAAGAAAAAAATTATTCCGGTATTTTTCATCTTTTAAATATTTTCTTACAATTATAATAATATTTTTAATTATAAATTTGATATTTGCCTTGTTAATATAATTTTTAAAATGAAACATCCATGATTGATTTTAAACACACAAAAGCATGATTATACGGCAAAAGTTA